>CAXTTR010000501.1:1676-2025 GCA_964247215.1 uncultured Sphingomonadaceae bacterium | reverse complement strand
GCGCGTGTCGGCCATCATCACCAGCCCGTCCTCGACAAGCACCCCGACGCCGTAGGTCATGGCTGGCTTTGGCTTTGCTGTTGCTGCCCGAAGGTTTGGTGCTGCGACTGTTGACCCTGCGACTGGGATTGCCGGGCGACCTCGACCGCCCGCACGCTGACGCTGAGCGCCTCGGTGCCGCCGCCGCGCCGCGCCCCGCGGACCGGGGCGGCGTCGAGGTAATCGAGGCCGACCGCGACCCGCACATGCGCCGGCGTCACCGAGATGCCGTGCGTCGGATCGAAGCCGACCCAGCCGAGATCGGGGACCAGCGCCTCGACCCACGCATGCCCGGCTGGCTGCACCGCGA
>CAXTTR010000501.1:0-1666 GCA_964247215.1 uncultured Sphingomonadaceae bacterium | reverse complement strand
CACCGCGACGCCGTCGCTGCGGACGAAGTGCCCCGAGACATAGCGTGCCGGCACGCCCAGGCTGCGCGCCGCGGCGCAGAAGATGTGGGCATAATCCTGGCAGACGCCGCGCCCCTGCGCGAAGGCGCTGGCGGCGTCGGTGCCGGTGCCGGTCGCATCGGGGTCGAACGCCATGCGGGCGTGGATGCTGCCGTTCAAAGCATGCAGCTTGTCGAGCACGCCCGCCCCCGGCAGTTCGGCGGCAAATGTGCTCAGCGCCGGGCTGAGCGCTGTCAGCGGCGTCGTTCGCCGGAACATTACCGGCGACAGCGGCTCGGGGAAGCCGCGCACGACGCCTGCCGCGTCGCCGGTCTCGACTTCGCCCGCCACGCTCAGCACCAGCCGCCGCAGCGGGCCGTCGGCGCTGAACATGTGCGTGGCATTGCCGAACGCGTCGCAGCCGGTCCTGAGCGCGCCGTCGGCATCGACGTCCAAGCGCCAGCGCTTGACCTGCTGGTCGTCGCCGCTGCGCGGGGTCAGCCGCAGCAGCTGGACGACGCTGTGCGCCGCGTCGGCATAGTCATAGGTCGTGGTATAATCGATACGGATGCGCATGGTCAGAACAGATACTGTTCGGCAATGGCGGCTCCAAGCTTGTTGTTGTCGGCGATGAAGCCGCGCAGGAACTCGTGCAGCCCGCCCTTGAAGATGCTGCCGATGTCGGCCTGATCGAGTTTCGCATAGCCCGCCGCCGCGAGCCGGTGCGCCGGGCCGCGCCGTCCGCCGCGCTCGGCAAGCTGGTCGAGGCGGCGCAGGATTTCCTCGTAGCACGAGGCGAGGCTGCGCGGCATCTGGCGGTTGAGGATCAGCAGGTCGGCGACCAGCCACGGCTTGACCGAATCGCTGTACACCCAGCGGTAGGCGGTCAGCGCGGAGACGGTGCGCAGGATTGTCGTCCACTGGAAATAATCGAGGCTGCCGCCGACCGCCTCGTCGCCGGGCAGCACGATATGATACTTCACGTCGAGCAGCCGCGCGCTGTTGTCGGCGCGTTCGACCGCGCTGCCGAGCTGGATGAACCAGTGCGCATCGCCGCGCAGCATCGTCCGGTGCGCCGCGCCGTCGAACGCCAGCATCGCCGCCTTGACCGTCTCGAGCAGCTGCACGAGCTGTTCCCGCTGATCGAGGTGCGTGCCGAAGCGCTGGACCTCGAGCCACGCGCCGTTGATCGCCTCCCATGCTTCCAACGTCAGCGCGGTCCGCACCGACCGTGCGTTCGCCCGCGCGCCTTCGAGGCAGCGCCGGATCGAGCCGGGATTGCGCGGGTCGACGGTCAGGAACTCCGCCACGCCGAACTCGTCGAGCGGCAGCCCGCGCTCTTTGTGGCTGCGGGTCATCCATGCCGCCGCCAGCGCACTCTCCCACGCGTTCGTCGCGCCGCCGTACGACGACGGCAGCGCCGACAAGCGCAACGTCGCCTCGATCAGCCGCGACAGGAAATCGGCACGCTCGATGTAACGCCCGACCCAGTACAGATTGCCGGCAGTGCGGCTCAGCATTGCCTACTCATCGAGCACCCACGTATCCTTCGTCCCCCCGCCCTGGCTGCTGTTGACCACCAGCGAGCCCGGGTCGAGCGCGACGCGCGTCAGCCCGCCGGGCACGATCCGGGTGCCATTGGCCCCGG
>CAXTTR010000500.1:0-2026 GCA_964247215.1 uncultured Sphingomonadaceae bacterium | reverse complement strand
GCGCGCTTCCGCGACGATCGCATCGGACGTGCCGACAGCCTCCCACGGGAAAACAAACCAGCGCTTGTCGCCGGTGCGGTCGATCGTCTGCGCCCAATAATCGACCGTGGCTTGCGAGGCGACGTTGTTCATGACGACGGCAAAGCGGAGGTTATCCTTGTTGCCGCCGTTCTCGGTGAGCAGGTAGCGAATGTAATTGATCGTACTGCCACTATCGTTGATATCGTCGACGAACAGTAGCCGGGTTCCGTCAGCACTCTTTTCGGCGACTTTGCCGAGCAGTTCGTCGGCGAAGCCCGGCACCTTCGACGAGTGGTCGATCGACAACATCGGCAACGCCAGCTGGTGGGAGATGTAAACCGCCGGAACCAGCCCGCCCCGGCCGATGCCGATGACGAAATTGGGCTGCCAGCCGCCGCTCCGGACTTTTTCCGCCACCGCGCGGACGGCGGCGAGCAGATCGTCGTAGGCGATGTAGTGGAGATCAGGACTGGCAGTGTCGCTCATGATGTCGTTGGTCCAGTCCGGTGTCGCACCGCGTCCGGTATCGCGTGCGCCCGCGCAGCGCAATCGATCGCCCGCGCAGATCCAATCACTGCGAAGTATGTTGCATCGACGCTGGATAGCTGAGTTCCGCGAACGCATTCTCGAACTCGGTCAGGACAATGCCAGCGCCATAGGAGGGGGTGCGCGACGCGGCGACGCATAGCGCAAGGTTCATCGGCCGCAGGATCGAGTCCGAGACTTTGGTAAAGCATAACAGCCCGCGCCGCACTTCGGTAATGACATCGATCGAGGTCAGAATGCCGATGCCGACGCCCTGCAGCACTAGTGACGTGATCATCTGGATGTTGTCGCAAGTCACCGTCCGGTCGAGTACCAGCCCGGTGCTGCCCTCGAGCACGGCGATCTGCTGACAGACGGCGAGCGGTTCGGCCGGTACGATCAGCGTTGACCCGGCGCAGGCGGAAAAGCGAACCTCGCGCTGCAAGCCGATCGGGTGGCTTGGCGGCGTCAGCAGGCCGAGCACGACATCGACGAAGGCGCGAACGGTCAGGCCGCGAAAGGATTGCGGATCGAAGAAGATGCCAAAGTCGACTTCGCCGTTGATGATCGCCGCGCGCACCGCATCGTTGTTAAGCACTTTGATGCCGATGGTGATGCCGGGATAGCGGCTCTGGATCGCCTTGATCGTGGCCGGGACATAGCCCTTGGCCAGCGCATCGATGATGGCGATGTCGACATGACCGCGCTTCAGCCCGCGCAAGTCTTCGAGCTGTGTGCGGACATCGACAAGCTCCTTCTGCCAACGCATTCCCGCCGCCATCATAATCTCCCCGGCGGCGGTCAGCCTGAGCCCGGTCGGCAGGCGCTCGAAAAGGGGCATGCCGATATCGCCCTCGACATTCAGAATCTGCCGGTCGATCGCAGAAGCTGATACATTCAGGACATCGGCTGACTTGCGGATCGAGCCGAGTCGCCCGACGGTCATGAAATAGCGCAAAAATCGCGAAAAGGCCGGCATACGCTCCCTAATTTTTGCAATGGCCCGTCTAGATCATTGCATTTGGCCGCTGCACGTCAAGCCCCTAGCGTCGGCGATCGTCGATGTCTGCCGCACCGTCTGCATCCAAATCAATCCAAGTTGCAGATTGGCAACAGTTCGAAAAAGAATAGGTCAAAGCTCAGTTTTTCTTTACAGGCGCAGAATTGCAAGTAGAATGGTGCATCGCAGCATTGATGTTCCGCCTGAATAGGTAAGTATTGAATGCTGGCCGAGCACAATCCGGGAAGTTGGGGCCTTCCGGGCTGAAATATAGGGGGACGCACAGCGATGACTCGACTCTATGACTTTACTTTGCGCAATTCTAAGCTGCAGCACGCCGGTCACAACCCGTTTTGCATTGTAGCTGCAGGCCTGCTCGCCTGCACGGCACTGACCACTCCGGCACGGGCTGAGGCTCCGGCCGCAGAGGCGGCGATACCTGCCGCTGCATCAGCGTCGGACACCGAGATCGTCGTTACC
>CAXTTR010000499.1:0-2036 GCA_964247215.1 uncultured Sphingomonadaceae bacterium | reverse complement strand
GTCTGGCGCAGCGCTGGTTCGACAAGCGCCTTGGACTGGCGCTCGCGGTAACCTCGACCGGTCTTGCAGCCGGCGTCGGCGTCTTCTCCTACGTCATTGCGCATCGTATCGCGACACGCGGCTGGCGAACGGCGTTCGTGACGGTTGGCGTTTCCGCACTGGTGATCGGTCTCATCAACCTGCTCGTCTTCGTCCGCGACAACCGTGGCCCGGTGCCGGCAGCCGAGCGCCGCAATGAGCCGGTTCACGCTAGCCAGGCGGGAGTCTCGATCGGTATGGCGCTACGCACGCGCGACTTCTGGCTCTACGCGGCGTCGTTCGGCCTCGTGATTTTTGCGGTCGTCGGTTGCAACGCGCATCTGCCCGCGCTGCTCTCCGACCGGGGCGCGACCACAGCGATGCTGGCGTCGGTCGTCGCGATCGGTTCGGCGGGCTCGCTGTTCGGACGGCTGTTCACGGGCATGTTGCTCGACCGCTTCCCGGTCCGGCGCGTCGCCGGGGTGTTCCTTGTCGGCCAGGCGATCGGCTTCGTCCTGCTGCTGCATGGGCTACAGTGGGTGCTGCCGGCCGGCTTCCTGTTGGGGGCGGTGCAGGGGGCCGAGATCGACGTGCTCGGCTACGTCGTCGCGCGCCGGTTCGGCCGGGTCGCTTACGCCCGGATTTTTGGCACCTGCTTCGCCTTGACACTGATAGGAGCCGTGATCGGGCCTATCGCGATAGCCGTGATCTTCGACCGCACTGGCTCCTACGACGTGGGGTTGACCCTGCTGCCGCTGTTGCCCGCGCTCGCCTTCGGCCTGCTCTGCCTGGCGAAGTTCTCGCCGCCGGACCGCGAGGCGACGGCTCTGCCCGCCGTTTCGTAGGTCTCAGCTCGGGATCACGGGCAGCAGGACGTGGCTGTCATACTGGCCGCCGGTGTGGATAATGTGTTTGCCGGCGTTGCGGGTGACCGGGTGAAGCGCAATGCCAACACCGGGGGCGTCGGAGGGTGGGAACGGATCCTTGCCCATGACGACGACGCGCATCGTCTCGCCGGCGCGGAACAGCGTGCTCGACGGCCAGATCTCGATCTCCACGGGAACAATTTCGCCGGGCTTGAGCCGCTCTTCGCGCTGGTGCGGATGAAATGGCTGATGTGGCAGGCTCCTCACAGGATCGAGTTCACGATGTGATACCCGTAGCCAGCCATGGGCGGCATGGCCGAAGCGGAATCGCGTGATGTAATAGAAATTGACGAGCTTACCCGCGGTGTCAAACTTTTGAACGGCGGCGAACAGGTCCATGTCGTCGGCACCCTCGGCCTCGACCCACAGCTTGAGCTTAAAATAACCGGTAAGCTCGGTCTGCTCGGCGAAGGTGTACGAGAACGTCGCCTGCGGTTCGGCGGCAGTGGCGTCGTACGAGACTACCGAGGGCTCGCTAACCGGCTCAAGCGTCAGCGATGCCGTCGGCGCGTCGAGATAGTACGGCGTGTATTGCGTCCGCGCGAGCGGCCATTCGTTCTCCGCCCGCTCTTCGCCGACATCGATGCCCTCGCGGACTTCCAGCCGGACCTTCGGCCACGTGTCGACCTCGTTCGGGATGTCCTTGAGGAAGCGGTCGAAGAAGGCGATCTGCCGCCGCGTGCTCTCCGCGGTGTACATGTGCGCCCATTTGTTGCGGCCGTGCACCTCCAGCCACTTCTGGTCGGTCCCCAGCCGGTTGAACGCGGACAGCGAGCCGCGCGTGTGCACCGCATGGTCGCTCCAGCACGAGACGACATAGGTCGGGACGTCGATCTTCTCGACCTCGGGGACCTTGGTTTGCCAGTACTCATCGAAGAACGGGTGGAGCCGCATCGCGGTGGTCCAGTTCTCCGCCCGGTTGTGCGTGGCGCGCACCTGCATGTTCCAGAAATCGACGAACCCCGGATTGGGGATGCCGCCGTGAAAGCCGATTTCACGGTACAGGTCGCTCATCCCGTCATAGGGGAGCAGCGCGGCGAGGTGCGGCGGGCGGGTCGCGCCCGCGAACCATTGCACGATGCCGAAATAGGA
>CAXTTR010000498.1:0-2081 GCA_964247215.1 uncultured Sphingomonadaceae bacterium | reverse complement strand
GGGTCTGGCCGACCACGAGTACGTCGATCGGGTCGCCGTCGGCGGATAATGTGTGCGGCACGAAGCCGTAATTGCCTGGATAGAACATCGCGGTGTGGAGGAAGCGGTCGACGAACAGCGCGCCGCTGGCCTTGTCCATCTCATATTTGACCGGTTCGCCGCCCATCGGCACTTCGATGATGACATTGATGTCGTGCGGCGGCGCGCGGCCGATCGGGATTTTACTGATGTCCATGGCTTTGCTCCGGGTGACGGGTGAGTTCGCGCGTGCCATAACGCGCCCAGCCACGGAGTGCCACCAATGACCGATCCTGCGTCTGACCCCGTTGTCATCCTGTCGTATGCGCGAACGCCGATGGGCGGCTTTCAGGGCGCGCTCGGCAGCGTCCCGGCGACGGCGCTCGGCAGCGTAGCGGTGCGTGCGGCGCTGGAACGCTCGGGCGTCGCTTACGACAGCGTCGACGGCATCGTCATGGGCTGCGTGCTGCCCGCGGGACTTGGTCAGGCTCCGGCGCGGCAGGCGGGGTTTGGCGCGGGGCTGCCCGACAGCGTGCCGGCGACGACGGTCAACAAGATGTGCGGCAGCGGCATGCAGGCAGCGATCATGGCACACGACACGCTGGCGGCGGGTAGCGCCGACGTGCTGATCGCGGGCGGCATGGAGAGCATGTCGAACGCGCCGTACCTGCTGGCCAAGCACCGCGGCGGGGCGCGCATCGGGCATGACGTCGTCAAGGACTCGATGTATCTCGACGGGCTCGAGGACGCTTACGATCCGGGCAAGCTGATGGGCGCGTTCGCCGAGGAAGCGGCGCAGGCGTATCAGTTTACGCGGGCTGCGCAGGATGAGTATGCGCTCGAAAGTTTGCGTCGCGCCAAGGCCGCGATCGCCAGCGGCGCGTTCGCGCGCGAGATCGCCGCCGTCGAGGTCGCCGGGCGCAAGGGCAGCGAGACCGTCGCGGTCGACGAGCAGCCGGGCAAGGCGCTGCCCGACAAGATTCCGACGCTGAAGCCTGCGTTCGCCAAGGACGGCACGATCACGGCGGCGAACGCCTCGTCGATTTCGGACGGCGCGGCGGCGATGGTGCTGACGCGCGCCAGCGTCGCCGAGGCGCGCGGGTTGACGCCGGTGGCGCGGATCGTCGCGCACGCCAGCCATGCGCACGCACCGGGGCTGTTCACCACCGCGCCGGTTCCGGCGATGCAAAAGCTGCTCGCCAAGGCCGGCTGGCGCGTTGCCGATGTCGACCTGTTCGAGGTCAACGAAGCGTTTGCCGTCGTCGCCATGATCGCCATGCGCGAGCTCGGCATCGACCGCGAGCGGCTGAACGTCAACGGCGGCGCGACCGCGCTCGGGCATCCGATCGGGGCCAGCGGCGCGCGCATCATGGCGACGCTGATCGCGGCGCTGCAGGCGCGCGGGCTCAAGCGCGGCGTCGCGAGCCTGTGCATCGGCGGCGGCGAGGCGACCGCGATGGCGGTCGAGCTGGTGTGATCCTGGCATCGCCAGCGCAATGCCCGAAGGCGCTGGCACGACAGCTGATCTGCACTGGCCGCGCCGTTCGCGGCGGGATAGGCCATATCTACCCTAGACACGGGCGCAAGCGTATTAACTACGCGCGAGTAATTGGTTTGAACCAGGGAGCGACGTCATGAGCGAACAACTGATGGACTTGATCAAGCAGTTCGGCGGCAGCGACGCGATCGCATCGATGGCGGCGCGCGTCGGACTGTCGCCCGAGCAGACGCAGTCGGCGATGTCGGCGCTGATGCCGGCGATGACCAGCGGCATGTCGCAGACCGTGGCAAACGAAGGTCCGGACGCGCTCAACGCGGCCGCGGCGCAGGCGGCGACGGTCGACCATAGCAGCGACGAAGGCGTCGCGCAGGGCAGCTCGCTGCTCGGCAAGCTGTTCGGCTCGTCCAACGTCACCGACGCGGTGGCCCAGCATGCGGCCTCGGCGACCGGCATCGACGCGAGCAAGATCGCCTCGCTGATGCCGATGCTGGCGACGCTGGCCTCGGGCGCGCTGGCGAGCGGCGCGGCCGGTGCGACGCCGGCTGGCGGCGCGGCCGAGGGC
>CAXTTR010000497.1:0-2086 GCA_964247215.1 uncultured Sphingomonadaceae bacterium | reverse complement strand
CCGCCTAGATTGAGCACCGCGACCGGACCGTCGCTGAGCAGCGGTGCAACCAGTGCGCCGTGGTAAGCCGGGGCGAGCGGCGCGCCTTGCCCGCCCGCCGCGACGTCGGCTGAGCGAAAATCGCTGACCACCGCGATGCCGGTCAGCTGAGCCAGCAAGCCCGCATCGCCAATCTGCCACGTCCAGCCGCGCTCGGGCCGGTGCGCGACGGTTTGGCCGTGGAAGCCGATAAGAGCGACTTCGCTGGCCGCAATTCCCGCCTCGGCCAGCACCGCGCTAACCGCCGCGGCGTGGCGCAATGTCAGCTCGCGCGCGACGCCGTCGATCGTAGCGTGTGACCCCGGCTCGTTTAGCCCCAGCGCCGCCACCATCGCGGCGCGCAGTTCGGCGCGGAACGGTTCCTCATAACTCACCCCTGTAAAGGCTAGCCGCTCGACAACGCTCTCGCCGTCGGTGCGAATCAACGCCGCATCGATACCGTCCATCGACGTGCCCGACATCAGCCCAACAGCCAGCACCGGCGCGAACGGCATTGCATCCTGATCTCGGCTGATCATCGCCAAGTCCGCCGGGGTTTCCGCCGCGCTGTCCGCTATGCTACCCGGCCGCATGACCTACGCCTCCGCCTTCCTGCGCACGCTCGACGAGCGCGGCTTTATTCACCAGATCACCGACGCCGCCGCGCTCGACGCCGCCGCGAGCGCCGGGCCGGTTACCGCTTATGTCGGCTATGACTGTACCGCGCCGTCGCTGCATATCGGCAATCTCGTCTCGATCATGATGCTGCGCAACCTGCAAAGGGCGGGGCACCGGCCGGTGGTGCTGCTTGGCGGCGGCACGACGCGCGTCGGCGACCCGTCGGGCAAGGACGAGGGCCGCCAGCTGCTCGATGACGCGCGCATCGCCGCCAACATGGCCAGCATCCGGCGTATCTTCGAGCGTTTCCTGACGTTTGGTGACGGCCCGGCCGATGCGGTGATGGTCAACAACGCCGACTGGCTCGACAAACTCGAATACATCCCGTTCCTGCGCGACATCGGGCGGCATTTCAGCGTCAACCGCATGCTCGGCTTCGACTCGGTCAAACTCCGGCTCGACCGCGAGCAGCCGCTGAGCTTCCTCGAGTTCAACTACATGATCCTGCAGGCGTACGACTTTCTCGAGCTCGAACGCCGCGTCGGCTGCAGCCTGCAGATGGGCGGCTCGGACCAGTGGGGCAACATCGTCAACGGCACCGACCTGATCCGGCGCGTCGACAGCAAGCCCGCGTTCGGCCTGACGACGCCGCTGATCACCACCGCCGATGGGGCCAAGATGGGCAAGACCGCCGCGGGCGCGGTCTGGCTGCACGAGGACTCGCTGCCGGCGTATGACTATTGGCAGTTTTGGCGCAATACGCACGATGCCGATGTCGGGCGATTCCTGCGGCTGTTCACAGATCTGCCCGAGGCGGAATGTTCGCGACTGGAGCAGCTGGAGGGCGCAGAGATCAACGTGGCAAAGGTCGTGTTAGCGAACGAAGCAACGGCGCTGTGCCGCGGGCGCGAGGCAGCAGAAGCGGCAGAGGCGGCTGCAAGTATGACGTTCTCGGTTAATGCCGTGCTGCCGGGGTATACCGCGGGAGCCGAGGCGACCGCGAACAATCTTCCCACGCTTAGCGTCCTTGGCTCGGTTGGACTCACCGACGCGCTGGTAAGCCTGGGGTTTGCCGCGTCAAAAGGCGAAGCTAAGCGCCTCGTTCAACAAGGCGGTGCTCGCCTCGACGGCGTCGCGGTAACCGACATCGACGCGATGATCACCGTCGGCCCGACACCGGTCAAACTCTCCGCTGGCAAGAAGCGTCACGGAGTCCTGATCGCGGCATGACACTCCACCGCTCGTTCGGCGCGGTCGTCGACGCGCGGACTCGGGTGCTGATTCTCGGCAGCCTGCCGGGGGTGCGCTCGCTGGCGGCGGCGGAATATTACGCGCATCCGCAGAACGCGTTCTGGACTTTGCTAGGGTCGGTGCTCGATTGCGACCTGCGCGCGCTGGCTTACGAAGCGCGGCTGGCGGCGGTGCTGAACGCAGGTGTCGGGCTGTGGGA
>CAXTTR010000496.1:0-2089 GCA_964247215.1 uncultured Sphingomonadaceae bacterium | reverse complement strand
CCGTCATCTGGTCGGTCACATCGCCCGCAGTGCGAGTGCCGCAGCGTTCGTGCCGGATTGTCAACGCCGGTCCGAAACTGAGCCACCGTTGGTGTGGATCGCCGGTTGAAAACTGAGCCACGCCGGTCCGGGTTACGCGGGGTTGGCCTTGGCCTTTGGCACGATGCCGCCCTTTCTCTTGTCGCGGAGCCGGTAACTGTCACCGCCGATCTGCACGACCGTCGAGTGGTGCATCAGCCGGTCCAGCATCGCGGCCGTCAGCACCGCGTCACCCGCCAGCGCCTGATCCCAACTGCCGAACGTCAGGTTCGACGTCAGCACGATCGACCCACGCTCGTAGCGTTTGGCGACGACCTGGAACAGCAGGTTTGCCTGGTCGCGCGACAGCGGCAGGTAGCCGATCTCGTCGATGATCAGCAGCCGATACATCGACACCGCCCGATGCAGCGCCTCCTTTAGACGCCCCTGCCGCTGTGCCACCTCCAGCAAAAGCACCAAGTCGGCCGCGGTAACGAACCGCGTTTTGATCCCCGCCTGCGTCGCCAAATAGCCCAGGCTGATCGCCAGATGCGTTTTTCCCACACCGGACGGACCCAACAGGATCACGTTCTCGGCGCGCTCAATGAAACTTAGTCCGGCGAGTTGCTGGATTTGCTGTCGCGGTGCACCGACCGCAAACTCGAAATCGAACTGATCGAGTGTCTTGATCGCTGGAAAACCTGCTACCCGGGACAGCATCGTGCGCGCCCGGGCCCGGCGCGTGTCGAGTTCGCCGCGCAGCACCCTCTCCAGAAAATCGACAAACGATGCCTCCGTCTCGGCCGCATGCTGGGCGGCGGCCGAATACTCGACCGCCACGCCGCCAAGCCGAAGCTCCGTGCACAGATGCGACAGACGCTCGTGTTGGAGGTTCACGCGATCACCTGCGGCGCCAGCAAGCCCTCGTAGACGCTCAACGGATGCTGGATCGTTGTCCTCTCCGCATGCCCCCTGCTGGCTTGAACAACGGCTGCCGGGCGGGGCACGTGTCCTTGCCACAGGGTCGCCAGCGGTAGCAGGGCGCCTTGCTCGTCGCCGAGCAGCTCTGCCGGGATCCGCCCCGTCGTGCCGTGCACCCGCATGTTGGCGGTGTCGCGCAACCACTTGCGCACCTCAAGATTGGCCGTCGTCGCGTCCACCTTGAGCCCGAGTGGGCGCAACCGGCTGTCCAGCGGAACCCAGAAGCTGTGACGCAGGTAGTGGATGAACCGCTCGACCTTACCCTTAGTCTGCGCCCGGTAAGGGCGGCAGAGCCGCGGAAGAAAGCCGTGGTGATGGGCAAAGTCGCGGAAACCAGGCTGCAGCCGATGCTTGCCCGGGCCATACACGTCGCGCCCGATCACCACGGTGCGCATGTTGTCGTAAAGCACCTCGTGCGGTGTGCCGCCGATGAACGCGAACGCCGCCTCGTGACACGCCATCAGCGTCTCGAGCCGTTCGTCGGTGACGAACTGCACGTAAGCCACCCGGCTGTAGCCCAACACGGCCACGAACACCGAAAGCGGATCGGCGCCGCGGCGGATCACAGCCCAGTCCACCTGCATCTGTCGACCAGGTCTTGTCTCGAAGCGCACCGCCGGCTCGATGGGCAAGACGGGCCGTAGTGCGGCAAGGTGCTCCCGTAGGATGGTGATCCCACCGGCGTAGCCCCGCGCCCGCAACTCCTCAAGCAGCACCGTGCCGGGAAGCCGCTCGGGGTGCGCCGCGGCGATACGCTCCGAAATGAAGGCTTTGTGAGCGTTCAACTTGCTCGGCGCCGCTGGCCGAGCCGTATAGACCGGGTTGCCCTCTCGCTTGAGATGACGATCGACCGTGTTGCGCGAATGGCCCGTGCGCCGGGCAATCTCGCGAGCGCTCAGCCCCTGCCGCTTCAATATCCGTATTTCCATTACGCCCTCCGCCAGAACCACAGGTCCCTCCCGGCAAAGAACACCACCCTAAACAGGTGGCTCCGTTTTCAACCGGTGGGCTGGCTCAGTTTTCCAGCGATGGCGACAAGCCGGTGGCGAGTGCGGTAAAGCTCTCACCGCCAAGCACCACCTCGGCATGC
>CAXTTR010000495.1:0-2093 GCA_964247215.1 uncultured Sphingomonadaceae bacterium | reverse complement strand
GAACAGGTCTTTCTCGAAAGCCTCGCTGCTCGCCTTGGCGGGATTAGGCCCGGCGATCATGATCTGCTCGATCTCGGGACGCGACTGCATCGCCTTGTCGCCGATCACCGAGATATCGACCGGCACCTGCCGCCAGCCGTAGATCGTATAACCAAAGCGGATGATCTCGGACTCGACGATCGTCCGCGCGCTCTCCTGCGCCGCGAGATCGGTGCGCGGCAGGAAAATCTGGCCGACCGCGAGCCGGTTCGGCTTGGGGCGGTGCCCGGCGCGGTCGATATGCTCGTTGAAGAAATCGACCGGCAGCTCGACGTGCAGCCCGGCACCGTCGCCAGTCTTGCCGTCGGCATCGACCGCGCCGCGGTGCCACACCGCCTTCAGCGCGTCGATCGCCGCGGTCACCACCCGGCGGCTCGGCTTGCCGTCGGTCGCCGCGATCAGCCCGACGCCGCAAGCATCCGACTCCATGTCGGGGCGATACATGCCGACTTCGGCGATGCGGGCGCGTTCGGTTTCACTGACCATCAAAGTCAAAATCCCGCATAATCATATGGCGGCGCAATCGGTCGAGCATCGCGCGCACTCCGCCGGGGTCAGCCGCATGACGGCACCGGTATCGTCACTGCGGCGGCGGCGGCGCGGGCGCGCCCGATGCGGCAGCTTGCGCCGGCAGCAGCCCGCAAAACTGCTGGCCGGTGCTTGCTGCTGCCTGAAGTTCGCGCTCCCTTGCGGCGCGGTCGACCTTCGCCGCGTCGACCTTGGCCGCCGCCGCCTGGACGTCGCCGATGACGCCGTGGGTCGCCGCTTGAAGGATCGGCTCGCTCGATGCCTGCATCTTGGCACCAATCGCCTGACGCAGCGGATCGAGCGTGCGCCCAGCTGCCTCGGGGCTCTGCGCCGCCGCAGTCGCGAGCGTGTCGGCGGGCACCGTGCCGCGGAAGGCGCTGACGATGTTCGCCGACCATGCCGCGCGGTTGGCGGCGACGGCGCGTTCGACAGCGGGTTTAAGCACCGCGCAGCCGGGCGCGATGCCGAGCGCGTAAAACGACTGCGGTCCGGCGGGATCCTCGAAGAAGCTGGCCGCGATCATCACACGCAACTGTCGCTCGGGCTCGGCGATGCGGACGATCTGCGCGTCGGTGACGGGCGGCGCGGCGGACACGGCGGTGCCGGCAAGGGCTGCGGCGGCAAGGCCAAGGCTAAAGGCAGTTCGCATGATACTCTCCTGACGGGGCAGGCCCCACTATGCTCCGCCATGACTTAGTGCAGCAATGCCGCCGCGGCGAGCCCTGCGGCGAACCGCCAGCGGGCCGGTCATGCCGCAACGCGTACCGTGGCTGTCGCGGCATCAGCCTTCTCGACGAGGTGCCGGTGCATCGCGGCAGCGACGTCGCGGCCGTCGCGGATCGCCCAGACGACGAGGCTCGCGCCGCGGACGATGTCGCCCGCCGCGAAGACGCCGTCGAGGCTCGTCATCATCGTCTTGTGATCGACCCTGAGCGTGCCCCAGCGCGTCACGCCAAGCGCCGGGGCGTCGAACATCACTGGCAGGTCATCGGCATCGAAGCCGAGCGCCTTGATCACCAGCGTCGCGGGGACGCGGAAGCTCGACCCCGGCTCGACCTCGGGCGAGCGGCGCCCGCCGGGGTCGGCCGCGCCCAGCCGCATGCGCTCGGCACGGACAGCGGTGACGGTTCGGTCGCCCGCCTCGAACGCCTGCGGTGCCGCAAGCCAGACGAACTCGACGCCCTCCTCCTCGGCATGCGCGACTTCACGGAGAGAGCCCGGCATGTTGGTCCGGTCGCGGCGATAGAGGCACTTCACCGACGCCGCGCCCTGCCGCACGGCGGTCCGCACGCAATCCATCGCCGTATCGCCGCCGCCGATGACCACGACATGCTGCCCGCTCGCGTCGACCGCGCCAGGCACGGTCTCGCCGAAGTCGCGGCGGTTGGCGGCGAACAGGAAGTCGAGCGCCGGCACGATGCCGTCCGAGCCGACGCCGGGTGCTGCGATATCGCGCGCTTTATAGACGCCCGTCGCGATCAGCACCGCGTCGTGGCGCTCGCGCAGCTCGCCGAGGCTGGCATCGC
>CAXTTR010000494.1:0-2097 GCA_964247215.1 uncultured Sphingomonadaceae bacterium | reverse complement strand
GTGCTCATCGGGCCTAAGGAGACTAAAGTGTTCGCCGGCGATGTTTACGTCAAGGCCGCAGAGTATGCAGCATTTCGAGCTGCCGACTTTCGCGGCGCATGCAGGCTGAGAGGGTGGAAATGGCCAGATGCGCTGGTCTCTACGAGCATCCGTCGCATTCACATTGGGTTTGAAAATAAGTCGGCTAAAAACAAAAATGAGCCGTATGGTGAAGGACGCGGCGGGCGGGAGGCCGATGCAATCGACGTTCCTGCTCCTCGAGCGAATGGCACCAATGCAAACGATTCGCCTAACAGATCAGGGCTGAGCCACGCTAAGTAGCCTGCGCACTTGCGCCGCTGACCAATGCTCCTTGCCGCCGGGGGTCTGCACGCCTTGGGCGTGCAGACCTCGCGCGATCTCCCTGAGGCTGCTCGCGCCCTCGGCTTGAACCTTCTGCACGGGAAACACGTCCGCTGTACGCCCGCCGCCTGACGTCTGCGTGCGGCTCGCACGGCGATCGCCATAGCCGGGCTCGCCGGGGCAGGAGAGGGGTTACCCAAGCGGACCCGCGCGCCTTCGCCACCGCCAGCGCTGCGCGCGTCCGCTGACTGACGAGCCCAGCCTCCAACTCGGCAACGGCTGCGAGCTGCGAGCTGCGTCACCATGGACTTACCGATCGGCTTCGCTGGTACGCTGGGAAGATCACAGAACACCATGCCGGCTTTGCCGCTGCCCTCGACAACGGACAACAAGAACCGCAAGTGCGGCCGCGAGCTGGGGCCGGTCGGCGCGCTTGCCGCTCTCCACCTTTTGGAACTTGGCCTCAGCCCGCCGCCCGCCGCCGGCCGCCGGCCGCCGCAATGTGAGCGGCGACAGCCTGGCGCCTGGCGCTGCGCCTCTAACGCTAAGCCGGAGCGACCCTGGCTCTCGGTCGATACCCAGAGATAGCTGACAAAACGGGGTAGGGGAGGGGACACAGCCTCAGCCAAGCTAGACGTATCGTTTCGTCAAACGGTCGTTTGACAGAGCGTTACACGTCTAAACCAAGCTAGCTGCATGCCCCCTGCCCTGATCAATGGAAGTCAAAGGTCGGGGCACGTACGGTAGCGGGTGGCTGCCGCTCCGCTGCCTCTGGCAAGGGTAATTCGGATGCCATGATGAGAGGGCCCAAACAGACGCGGGAAAGCAAATCAGCAAGGCTGGACTGGCGGTCGAGAGTGATCGTCAGCACACGGATAAGATCGAGCAATTCATCATTCCATTCGTCTGCCCATACGGTCGGTCGTATTCGATCGAGCGCACTCGTCGATGTCGCCGCACGCCCGGTTGGCTTCCTTGTCCGGTAGCCGAGCCATTTACGGAGCACTGGCATCCCGCTTACTGTATAGTCCCATACATCAGGCCGCACTCCTGTTATCTGGCCGTCTCCAACAGTAAGCGTGTTCGTTGGCGCATCGTAGCCAATCATTCCTGCGTCAGCCGCTAGCACCGTGACCGCCGTAGCCCAGCCGATGCCGGCGACAAGCGGCGGCGTATCGGGCTGGGGGAACGTGGCAAACGCGTCCCGCCATGACGGTCTCCTGCCACAACACGGCATCATGTGTCAGCGGCACACGAAGGCCAGGGGTCCACAGGCCGTTGGCGAAGCGCGTATGATATGATGATCCACTGAGCAGTGCATAAACATAGGCCGCGAGATCCTCCGGCGTGGGCAGGTCGAGGCCAAGGCGGTCGGCGAGCAGCGAAAGCAGGCCCGCGGTAACATTTGGCTCGCAGGCGGCAGTGTCGCGGTAGAGCGGGATGATGTCCTTGCCGCCTCGACCCGAGAAATAATGAAGGTCGGGAACATCGCTGGCACAAGTTAACGCCGGGCCTGCACCGATTTGATCAGTCAAGGTCGATGCTAGGAAAATCTGCGATTGCGATAAAGTCTGCCAAAGTGACGGGCTTTCGGTCTTAGCCATTCGAGGGTCGTTAAAGGCCCATTGGCGATCAAAGCTGCGGTAGGCATATCGTTCAATCGGCCGCGACGCCGTTCCGGCATCCGCGTCGATCAGTCGGGACATCGTGTCGACTCTAGTGCTGGTTGTGCGACCGGTTTTGGCCGTCATGAAC
>CAXTTR010000493.1:0-2101 GCA_964247215.1 uncultured Sphingomonadaceae bacterium | reverse complement strand
CCCGTAAGGAAGAGCTGCTCGTCGACAAGACCGTGCTTTCGAAGATGTGGGTGCTGCGCCGCATCCTGATGCAGATGGGCACCATCGACGCGATGGAGTTCCTGCTCGACAAGATGAAGGACTCGAAGACGAACGAGGATTTTTACGACGCGATGAATCATTGAGGGCGAGCTGCTCGGTAGCCGCCCATAGCCGCCCTTCCCACGTCCCAAGAAAGCGTTGCTTTTCGGATTGCGGCTGACGCACCATCTACCTGTCATGGGTCAGGGTCGTATCATTCTCGTCGGAGCCGGGCCGGGTGCGCCTGACCTGCTGACGCTGCGCGCGGCGCGGATGCTCGAGCTTGCCGACGTGCTGGTCCATGACGGGCTGATCGATCCGCGGGTACTCGACATGGCTCCGCACGCGCGTCGCATTGATGTCTCGAAGCGCCGGGCGCGGCATACCTTGCCGCAGACCGAGATCGGGCTGCTGCTCGTCCGCGAAGCGCGTGCCGGGCGCGTCGTCGTGCGGCTGAAAGGCGGCGATCCGTTCGTTTTCGGCCGCGGCGGCGAGGAAGTCGCGGCGTGCCGCGCCGCAGGTGTTGCGGTCGAGGTCATTCCTGGGGTGTCGTCGGCGCTCGGGGCGGCTGCCGAAACGCTGCTGCCGCTGACCCACCGCGATCACGCGTCGAGCCTGACCTTTGTGGCGGGCGAATGCCGCGGGCTGGCGGCGCAGAACTGGGCGGGTCTCGCCGGCAAGGGCCGTACCTTGGTTGTCTACATGGGCGTGTCGGGCGCGGCCGAGATCGCCGACAAGTTGATGGCGGACGGGCTCAGCCCCGAGACGCCGTGCGCGGTGCTCGAACGCGGCACGCTGCCGGGCAGCCGCGCGTTGCGGACGATCTTAGCGCATCTGGGCGCGATGGTGGCCGGCATGGATGTGAAGTCCCCGGCGCTACTCGTCATCGGCGACGTTGCGGCGCTCGGCGTGGCGGACGATGTGCTGCACCAGGCGTTTGCGGCATACTCCCCGTCGCTGACCAGCTTAGGCGTGGAGCCGTCATGATCAAGCTGTTGACCGGCAACGACTTGCTCACCGGCGACGTGTTGTGGTGGACCGGCGACGGCTGGAGCCTGCATCTTGCCGATGCCGTGCCGGTCGAAGGCGAGGCGCTCCTGAATGACACGATCGCCGCCGAGCGGGTCAACGACGCGGCGCTGATCGACGCCGAGATGACCTCCGCCGGGCCGCGGCCGCGGACGATGCGCGAGCGTATCCGCGGGCGCGGGCCGACGGTGCGCCCTGATCTGAACCGTCCCGAACTCAGCCGGAACCCTGCCTGATGTACCGCTACGATCAATACGACCAGGCGCTGGTCGATGCCCGCGTCGATGAGTTCCGCGACCAGGTGGCGCGACGGCTGAGCGGCGAGCTGACCGAGGATCAGTTCAAGCCGCTGCGGCTGATGAACGGGCTCTACCTGCAGCTGCACGCCTATATGCTGCGCGTTGCGGTTCCCTATGGGACATTGTCGGGGACGCAGCTGCGGATGCTGGCGCACATCGCGCGCAAGTACGACCGCGGCTATGCGCATTTCACGACGCGGCAGAATATCCAGTATAACTGGATCAAGCTCGCCGAGGCGCCCGACCTGCTCGCCGAGCTGGCGACGGTCGAGATGCACGCCATCCAGACCAGCGGCAACTGTATTCGCAACATCAGCTCGGACCAGTTCGCCGGGGCCGCCGCCGACGAGGTCGCCGACCCGCGCCCGTACGCCGAGCTGCTGCGGCAGTGGTCGAGCTTCCACCCCGAGTTCAGCTACTTACCGCGCAAGTTCAAGATCGCCGTGATCGCCAGCGACACCGACCGGGCCGCCATCCAGCTCCACGACATCGGGCTGCAGCTGGTCAGGCGTGACGGCGCGCTCGGCTTCAAAGTGTGGGTTGGCGGCGGCATGGGGCGTACCCCAATGATCGGGCACGTCGTGCGCGAGTTCATCCCCGTTGGCCAGTACCTGAGCTACTGCGAGGCGGTCCTGCGCGTCTACAACCGCTACGGCCGGCGCGACAACATCTACAAGGCGCGCATCAAGATCCTCGTCCACGAGCTTGGTGCC
>CAXTTR010000492.1:0-2101 GCA_964247215.1 uncultured Sphingomonadaceae bacterium | reverse complement strand
GCTATCCATTCCCGCCGCCGAGCGCCGAAGAAGTGCTGGCGCTCGACAAGGCTGGAAAATGGCCGCCGCACGGGGCCGGTCGTTAATGGCGTTGGACCGCCCGCGGTCGTACAGCATGGTTGCGGGTTTTGAGGCTAGCTAAGCTTATGGTTTTGCTCGGGACCCTGGCGCTGCTGGCGGGCTGCTCGAATAAGGAAGATCGCGTGAACCAATCCCAAATAATGCCGATGCTTGGGGCCGTGCAGCACTCCGATACCGAGACAGTGCGTAAGCTTGCCGAGCAGCACATCGGCCTGGATGAGCGTAATCCTGACGACCAGTCGACCCCCATGATCGAGGGCTCGGGAAGCGACCAGTGGCCGGTTGTCGAGATACTCGTCGACAACGGCGCTGACATTTGGTCCCATAACGAGTTCGGCATCACGATGGCGCAAATGGCGGTTACGAGTCGCATTCTGCGCGGGTCGAAGGAGGATCAGGCACGGCTGCGCGTTATCGAAAAGCTGAAAGCGCGGGGCTATCCATTCCCGCCGCCGAGCGCCGAAGAAGTGCTGGCGCTCGACAAGGCTGGGAAATGGCCGCCACACAGAAAGTTATGACCGGCTGTCCATCGGCCGGTTATCGACGGTGGTTGTCACGAGCACAGGCTGGGTCGACCAGGTTACAGCAACGCGGCGGCGAGCTCTGCCGCTTCCGGGCCGGTGACGACGTGCCAGATGCCGGGCGCGCAGTGGACCACGCCGCGCCACGGCGATACGGCAAGTGCGGCGGCGTTGACCTGGGCGTCGTCTCGAACGGCAATGCGGAGGCGGCTGGCGACCGCGCCGATTGCCGTCACGTTGCTCCGGCCGCCAAGCGCCGCAAGCAGCGCGGCGGCTAGACTGGTGTGCTCCGCATGCCGTTCATCCGGGACGGCTGCCGAAACATTGGCGGGTGGCGCTGGCCCGGCGGCGGGCCTCGCGCCTGCCGATTCCGCCGGCGCTGGCGCGATTGCCGCTGTGTCGCGCAGTTCGCGGGCGAGCTGGTCCGCGACTGGTCCGATGATGACTTGCAAGCCGGTTGCCGAGACGCGGAGGACACCGCGAGCCCCGAGCAGCTTCAGTTCGGGCTCGTCGACGGCGTGCTGATCGCGGACAATCAGGCGCAGGCGCGTCGTGCACGCCTCGATCGACGCCAGGTTTCCCGCCCCGCCGAGCGCGGCGAGGTAACGGGCGGCGCGGGTCGCATCGCCGGTCGCCGAGGCTCGGGACGGAACAGCGGCGGCCGCCTCGCGCCCCGGCGTCTTGAGGTCGAAGCGCAGGATAAACCAGCGGAACAGGCCGTAATAAAGCGCGGCATAGAGCAGCCCGACCGGCAGCAGCAGCAAGGGGCGTGTCGCGCGGCCGAAGTTAAGCGCATAGTCGAGCAGCCCGGCGGAGAAGCCGAAGCCGAGCTTCACCTGCAACGCGTCCATGATAACCATGGCAATGCCGGTCAGCACCGCGTGCAGCGCGAACAGCACCGGGGCGAGGAACATGAAGCTGAACTCGATCGGCTCGGTAACCCCGGTCAGCGCGGCCGTCAGTGCCAGCGACAGCAGCATGCCGCCGACCTCGGCGCGCCGCTCCGGGCGGGCGGTGCGGTACATCGCGAGACACCCCGCGGGCAACCCGAAGATCATCACCGGGAAAAACCCCGCCATGAACGACCCGGCACCGGGGTCGCCGGCGAAGAAGCGGTTCAGGTCGCCGGTCGCGCCGTGGAAGTCGCCGACGATGAACCAGACGATGTTGTTCAGGATATGATGCAGCCCGGTGACCAGCAGCAGCCGGTTGAGCAGGCCGTAGGCGAACAGCCCGAGCGGCCCGGCGTTGACGATGGCGTGGCTGAGCGCGTCGATCGCGCCGTTGAGCGCTGCCCAGCCGCGGCCGAACAGCGCTGCGAGTGCCAGCCCGGCCACACCGCTGACGATCGGGACTAACCGCCGCCCGCCAAAGAAGGCGAGGTAATCGGGCAGCTTGATACTGCCGAAACGGTTATAGAAGTTGCCCGCGATCAGCCCCGACAGCGTGCCGAGCGGCACGCTGAGCTTGGCGAGCGCGGCGGTGCGGAAGGCCGCGGC
>CAXTTR010000491.1:0-2102 GCA_964247215.1 uncultured Sphingomonadaceae bacterium | reverse complement strand
CCGCCGCCTTCGCCGCCGCGAGGCTGACGCCCAGGATCGCATTCGCTCCTAGCCGCCCTTTGTTGGGCGTGCCGTCGAGCTCGATCATCGTCGCGTCGATCTCGCCCTGTTCCTCAGCGTCGATGCCGCCCAGCGCGTCGGCGATCTCGCCGTTGACTGCGGCGCACGCCTTGAGCACGCCTTTGCCGCTGTAGCGTGCCTTGTCGCCGTCGCGCAGTTCGATCGCCTCGTGCGCGCCGGTCGACGCTCCCGATGGAACCGCGGCGCGGCCGACGCTGCCATCGTCGAGCAGAACCTCGACCTCCACCGTCGGCCAGCCCCGGCTGTCGAGGATCTCGCGGGCGTGGATGTCGATGATCGCAGTCATGGCGGTTCCTTCGCAGTGTCGCGCGGGTCCTACCGCTGTCTGCCGGCAACGACAACGCCTGCGCGACTGCGCCGGCGCGCTAGGTGTCTTGACGAAGATGACTGGACGCTATTGAACGTGACCTCGAAGTCACCGTCCTTCGGGAACCCGGCAACCGCTGTCACGTTCAGGTGCGGGATCGCATATTGCACAAAGGAATTGACCATGGACGACGGTATCTCGACACCAGCGACGACTTCGGCGGGTATGCCGCACCTAGGCAGCAACAACGGTGCGCTCGACCAGAGCGGTCATGGCGGCGCTATGGGTGGACAGGCTGTTTCGGGTGTCAAGGATGCCGTGCAGAACCTGCGCAGCACCGCGACCGGCAAGGTTCAGGAAGTCGTCGAGGACGGCAAGGCACAGATCACCTCGGCGCTCAACGAGGTTGCCACCGCGGCGCACGAGATTGCCGACAAGCTCAACGAGAACGGCGGCGGCACGGTGTCGCCGTACATCGTCAGGGTGGCGACCACGGTCGAGGGCTGGTCGCAGGACATCCAGCGCAAGTCGCCGACCGAAATTGGCAACGATGTACGTGATTTCGCACGCCGCAGCCCGGGTCTGGCTATCGGCCTTGCGATCGCCGCCGGCCTAATCGTGACGCGGCTGCTCAAGGCCGAAACCGCCAGCGCTCGCAGCTATTGATTGGCGTATCCGGCCGGGAGCTTAGTAATGTCGTCCAGTCCGCATAATATTACGAATACCCCAGCGCCCGAGGCTTCATTGACCGACCTGGTCAAGAGCCTCGTCGGCGACGTCGGTCATCTTTTCCGCACCGAGCTTCGGTTGGCGAAGACCGAGGTTGTTGGCGGCTTGAAGTCCGCTGTCGGCGGCATCGTTCTGATCGGGATCGGTGTCGTCATGCTAATCGGAGCGCTGCTCACGCTGCTCGGCGCTTTCGTCGGCTGGCTGACGCCCTATGTCGGCGCGGGCTGGGCGGCGTTCATCGTCGCCATCGTCGTCGGCGGCACGGGCGCGCTGCTCGCGTATGTCGGCAGCAAGCGGATGAGCGCCAAGGCGCTGGTGCCCGAGCGGACGATCGCCTCGGTGCGCGACGGCATCGACGAGCTAAAGGGGAAGTAAAATGAGCGAAGTCGACAATCTCGAGGCTGACGCCGAGGCGACGCGTGACCGTATTGCGGCGACGGTCGATGACTTGCAGCACCGGCTATCGCCGAAGACGCTGGTCAGCAACGCATTTGAAGGAATAAGTGCGCAAGGCTCCGACATGATGGCGTCGGTGCAGAAGGCGGCCCGCGGCAATCCTATTGGGCTGGTCGCGGCCGGACTGGCGGTCGGTGTCATCGCGCTCGGCCGGTCGCGGGTCAAAAACGCCAAGCTCGATGACGAGCAGTTTGCTGCCTACCCGGATTACGACGACGGCTACGGCGCCAACTCGGTCGACAATCGCTGGGCGGACGATCACCCCTCGCAAGCATACGCGCGGCAGAACCGGCTGCAGCAGCACACCGTATCCCGCCCGCTGATCGCGCTGCTTATTGCCGCAGGTGTGGGTGCTCTGCTGGGCGGTTTGCTGCCGATGACTGCCGCGGAGCGAAACTTGGGACAGAATGGCGGAACCTATCGTAGACCCGCGTTGCGGTAATCTGGCTTTTAGCCCAGGCCTTGATCGTCGAGGCTGCGTCTTCAAGCGCTGTTCATAACGGTCGGGTTATTGGCTGCTCTACAGTGA
>CAXTTR010000490.1:0-2108 GCA_964247215.1 uncultured Sphingomonadaceae bacterium | reverse complement strand
CGGCGGGCTCAGCACTGGTCAGCTCCGACCTGTGTCACTAGCGTGATGCTATGATGATGTTAATTAAGCAGCATGCCATGACGAGCTTGCTGCCAATCGCAGCCACCAGCGCCGTGTTTGACCAGTTCGCTGTATTTGGTCAGGTCGTACTAATTGACCTTGTGCTCGCCGCTGACAATGCGATCGTCGTCGGGGCGATCGCGGCTGGATTACCAGCTTTGCAGCGCCGCCGTATCATCCTGATCGGCATCGGATCGGCATTCGTTCTGCGCGTGGCGTTTGCGCTCGGCGTCAGCCAATTGCTCCACTTGGTGGGTTTGATCCTCGCCGGCGGGTTGTTGCTGCTATGGGTCGCCTGGAAGATGTGGCGCGACCTTAAACAACCGCAGAATCACACTGATCCGAACTCGCCTGCGGTGCCGAAAAGCTTTGCTGCCGCCGCGTTTTCGGTGGCGCTGGCAGACGTTTCGATGAGTCTCGACAATGTGCTGGCGGTAGCCGGTGCCGCGCGCGAGCATCCTGCTATCCTGATCGTCGGGCTGGTGCTTTCAGTAGCCCTGATGGGCTTAGCGGCGAATTTCATTGCTCGTTACATCGACCGCTATCGCTGGATAGGCTTCTTCGGGCTCGCCGTTATTGTGTATGTCGCGCTCAAGATGATTGACGAGGGCTGGCATCAGGTCGCGCCGCACCTCGCCTGATGCACAGGCTCGCAGTCCGTCTCGCGCCGTGGCTGGCGATCAAGGCTGTGGATGTTCAGCGGCTGACTGTCGCAAATGCTCGGCGACGAACGCCTGTGTCCGGGCGTCGGCTTGTCCGGCAGCAACAGGATCGCGGGCGCTGCCACTGTGGCGCGCGAAGGCGTGGTCGGCGTCATAGCTATATAGGGTAGCGTGCCGGTTTTGGGATAATGTGGCAATAACGGCGGCGCGCGCAGCCTCCGGTACGATGTGATCGCGTCCGGCAATGTGCATCAGTAACGGCTTGCCTATAGCGCCCGCTTCGCCGAGGCGGGCGTCAATGCCGCCGCCGTAATAGCTGACGCTCGCGTCGCTATCGGTGCGTGTGGCACTCAGATAGGCAAGCAGCCCGCCAAGGCAGTAACCGACGACGCCGACCGACGTGCAGCCGTGCGCGCGCAAGGCTTTAATGGCGGCTTCGATATCGGCAACCGCTTTGTCGACATCGAAGCGACGATACAGTGCAAAAGCTTGCTCAGCGTCACTTGGCGCGTCAGCGTCGAGTTCAACGCCGGGCTGCAAGCGCCAGAATAGGTCGGGAGCAAGCGCGGTATAGCCCTGCGCTGCCCAAGCATCGGCAATAGCGCGAATGCCTGCGTTAACACCGAAAATTTCCTGAACGACGACGATGCCGGCGCTAACAGCATCGTCATGAGGGGTGGCGAGATAGCCCGCGAAGGTACCCGAGCGGTCGAGCGCTGTTAAGTCGATCTGTGTCGCCATACGAACTCCATCCATCATCGAAAGAACGTTGTCACCTGCGCTCTTCGCTGTAGATGACGGCATTGACCAGCGTTGCGATTGCTGGAGCTACGGGTAAGGTGTGGGTGTAGATCGGCAAGTTTACAATCTCAGGACGACGATGAAAATCACTTTTGACATCGACTGCAGTCCGCAGGAAGCGCGCGCGTTCCTTGGCTTGCCCGATCTCGCACCATTGCACGAGATCTATCTGGACAAGATGAAGACGCTGGTGACTGACGGCATCGGTCCTGCCGAGTTTGAACGCATGGCACGTAGTTGGCTACCCGGCATGACCGAAAGTATCGAGACTTGGCGGCAAGCATTCTGGAAAGCCGGTGGCAGTAGCTAACTCCCCGTTGCCGCGGCCGACCATTTTCGCACTGTCGTCAGGGCGGCCGCCAGCGGCGATAGCGATCGTACGAGTTTCCGGACCAGCGGCCTTCGAGGCGCTGTCAACACTTACGCGCAAGCCGCTGCCGCCCCTAAGGACGATGGCTCTTTCAGCGGTCTACCATCCGGAAAGCGGAGCGATGCTCGATCGGGCTCTGGTGGTTGGTTTCGCAGCGGCCGCCAGTGTGACCGGCGAGCAAGTGGCGGAATTTCATCTGCACGGCAGCAGCGCAG
>CAXTTR010000489.1:0-2118 GCA_964247215.1 uncultured Sphingomonadaceae bacterium | reverse complement strand
CAGTCCTGATGCCGCCGACGATCATCGGCACGAACACGCCCGCGACATTGCCGATGACACCGATAAGTGCGATGGCCACAGGCCGACTTGCTGGCGCCACATAGGTCTGCGATATGGCAAACGACATGCCGAGTGTGGCGTAGCAGCCGATCGCCACTAGGACGAAGCCGCAGACAGTCAGCAAAAGCGTCGACGCAAGGGACACCATGACCCAGCCCACCGCGGCGACGAACAATGCGACTGCCGTATTACCGGCTCGCTCCTCGCGCCGATCGGACCACCGCCCCCACAGCACCATGGCGACACCCCCCGTGAGCGGGGCGACCATGGTCACGAAGCCGACTTGGGTCACCGGAAGTCCGAACGTGCTGATCACAGACGGCATCCAGGAGGTGAGCGAGATCACGCCGAAATTCAGCGCCAGGTAGATCAGCGCGCAGGTCATCACCACGGGGTCACGCAAGAGGCTTGGCAACTCGCGCAGCATCCGGCCAACGCGCGCCTCCTTGGCCTCCATAGGCTTATCCTTGCCAAGCGCTGATTCCAGGGCGTGCCGTTGCGCCTTGGTGAGCCAGGCCGCATCCCTGGGCCGGTCCGACAGATATGACAGCGATATGATTCCCACGATGACGGCCGGCGCGCCCTCCAATAGGAACAGCCATTTCCAACCGGCCAAGCCGAACGTCCCGTCCAAGCCGAGAATCGAGCCCGCCAGCGCCGACGACACGGTGAACCCGAGCGGAAAGGCGAGCATGAATAGAGCGTTGTAGCGCGCCCGGTATGCCGCTGGGAACCAGTAACTCAAATACAGCACGATGCCGACCAAGTAGCCTGCCTCGGCGACGCCAAGCAGGAAGCGCAGGACGTAGAAGCTGATGGGACCCTGGACGAAGGCGGTCAGCATCGTGACCAGGCCGGAACCGATTGCCATGCGGGCCAAGGAGTTCCGCGCGCCTGTCTTGGCCATAATAATGTTGCTTGGAATCTCGCAGCAAGCATAGCCCACATAGAAAACGCCGACAGCCACGCCGAAGGTGTGTGCCGAAAGACCGATATCCTTGTTCATCGTCAGGGTCGCATAGCCGACATTAGTGCGGTCAATATTATTGAGTAAGTACAATAGAACCAGGAACCAGATCAGACGCGAGGCTGTACGGTGTATGGCCGCGCGCTCCGCCAATAGCTCGGCTGTTTCGCCCCCATGCAGTCGGCTCGGCACCACGCCTAACATCATTGTGTCTTTTCCCTTACTTCACTCAATTCTCAATCGAGTCCGTCCTCGCGCCAGCGGCGGACGGAGCCCGTATCGATATCGAACAGGTCGAGTGCGCGACCGACGGTTTGATCCACCATTTCGTCCAGCGTCTTGGGCTTGGCATAGAAGGCGGGGACGGGAGGGTAGACAATTGCCCCCATTTCCGTCACTGCCGCCATCGCACGTAGGTGACCGAGGTGCAGCGGCGCCTCACGCACCATCAGCACTAGGCGGCGGCGCTTCTTTAGCACCACATCGGCGGCACGGGTGAGCAGCGAGGCGCTGATGCAGCCCGCAATCTCGCCGAGCGTGCGCATCGAGCAGGGTGCTATGACCATCCCCATGGTCCGGAACGAGCCGCTGGAGATCGCGGCACCGATATCGGTCTGCGCATACGCAGCATCGGCCAAGGCGGTTACTTCGGCCACTTTCATATCGGTCTCGTAGGCGAGCGTGACCTGCGCCGACCGACTCATGACCAAGTGGGTCCCTATCCCCGCGTGGCGCAGCTTCTGCATCATGCGGACGCGGTAGGTCACGCCGGAAGCGCCGCTGATTCCTACGATCGTCCGCTTCGGGCTCATGCAAACGCTTGCAGCAAGGACGCGAGCGGCGCGGCATCGGGTGGAATTGCCGCTTGCTGGGCGAAGCAAGCGAGGTTGTCAGCCGCGGCGTCGCCGGGGTCGGCCGTGCCCAGTGGCGGTGCCAACGCTTCCACAGCGCCTTGTTGCAGCCACTCGGCCTCGATCTCGTCCGACAGGAGCCGCTCTCGCAGCGCCGCCGCGGCATCGGGGGAGAACGGGACCGATGGGGCAGGCTTGAGAGCTCTGCTCGCTGCGCGGATCGGCTGGACCACTATCGAC
>CAXTTR010000488.1:1203-2121 GCA_964247215.1 uncultured Sphingomonadaceae bacterium | reverse complement strand
GGCGCTGGTCACTGCGAAGGACACCGCCGACGCGCTCGAACTGGCGCGGCACGACTATGCGCATGTGCTCGCCGAGGCGGTCCAGCATCTGTTCCCCGGCACGCAGGTGACGTTCGGCCCGGCGACCGACGACGGCTTCTACTATGACTTCGCGCCTGCCGCCCCTCCCCTTGGGCGCCCGTTCACCGAGGACGACCTGCCCGCGATCGAGGCCGAGATGCGGCGCATCATTGCGCGCAACGAACCGCTGATCCGCGAGGAGTGGCCGCGCGACCGGCTGGTCGATCATTTCACGAGGGCCGGCGAGCGTTTCAAGGCCGAATGGGCAGCAGCGCTACCCGACGGCGAGCCTCTGACGGTGTACCGCGCCGGGATGGGTGCGGACGCGTGGCTCGACCTGTGCCGCGGACCGCACATGACGTCGACGGGCAAGCTCGATCCGCAAGCGTTCAAGCTGACGCGGGTGTCGGGGGCGTATTGGCGCGGCGACCAGAATAACGCGATGCTGAGCCGTATCTACGGCATCGGCTGGCTCAACAAGAAGCAGCTCGATGAGCATCTGCTGCGTGTTGAGGAAGCCGCCAAGCGCGATCACCGCAAGCTCGGGCAGGAGATGGACTTGTTTCACCTCCAGCCCGAGGCGCAGGGTTCGGTGTTTTGGCACCCGAACGGCTACCTGCTGTGGCGCTCGCTCGAAGCCTATATGCGCCGCCGCCTCGACGCGGCGGGCTATGCCGAGGTCAAGACCCCGCAGCTGATGACCGCGACGCAGTGGGAGGCGTCGGGCCATTGGGGCAAATACCGCGAGAATATGTTCGTCGTCCCCGACGAAATTCCCGGCGTCGATGATGATGCACCGATTCTCAGCGGCAAAAGCGAATTACTCGCGCTGAAGCCGATGAACTGCCCGGCGCATGT
>CAXTTR010000488.1:0-1193 GCA_964247215.1 uncultured Sphingomonadaceae bacterium | reverse complement strand
TCCGCCAGGGCATCAAGAGCTACCGCGACCTGCCGATCCGCATGGCCGAGTTCGGTTGCTGCCATAGGAACGAGCCGCACGGCGCGCTGCACGGGCTGATGCGCGTCCGCCAGTTCACGCAGGACGACGCGCATATCTTCTGCCGCGAGGACCAGATCGTCGACGAGGTCCGGCTGTTTTGCGACCTGCTCGACGCGGTCTATAAGGACCTCGGTTTCCCCGGCTATGCGATTAAGCTGGCGCTGCGCCCCGACAAGCGCTTCGGCAGCGACGAGATGTGGGACCGCGCCGAGGACAATCTGCGCGACGCGGTGCGGCTAGCGGGGCGCGCCGGAGCGGAGTACGGCTGGCAGGAGCTGCCCGGTGAAGGCGCGTTCTACTCGCCCAAGCTCGAATTCCATTTGACCGACGCGATCGGGCGGACGTGGCAGGTCGGCACCATCCAGCTCGACTATGTGCTGCCCGAGCGGCTCGACGCGAGCTATGTCGGCGAGGACGGCGAGCGCCACCGCCCGGTCATGCTTCACCGCGCCATCCTCGGCTCCTACGAACGTTTTCTCGGCATACTAATCGAGCATCATGCGGGCAAGTTCCCGCTGTGGCTCGCCCCGCGCCAGGCGGTGGTCGCGACGATCGTCTCGGATGCCGACGCGTATGCGGCCGAGGTGCTGGCAGCGCTGAAAGCGGTGGGCATTCGGGCTGATGCCGACCTGCGCAACGAAAAGATCAACTACAAGGTGCGCGAGCATAGCCTGAGCAAGGTGCCCTACATGCTTGTCCTCGGCCGCCGTGAGGCCGAGGAGCGCACCGTCGCACTGCGGCCATTGGGCGACGGCGGCGGTCAGCGCGTGCTGCCGCTGGCCGAAGCGGTGGCGCTGCTGGCAGGCGAGGCAGTCGCGCCCGACTTGCGGTAGCTTTGCATCGGTGTTTATCGGGCATCTATCCCCGATAGCGCCGTTGCCCCAGCGCAAGCTGGGGCCCATTTCCGGGAAGGGCCGATGCTCGCTCGACGATGGGCCCCAGCTTGCGCTGGGGCAGCAGGCGAATGGTGAGGCGTCGCGCTTCGACGTCGACAGCGGCACCGGACTGGCACCGCGCAGGTGGCGGACGGACCATCGCTCGGCTAGAACGCGCGCATGCCGACGACGCCCGCCGAAGCTGCCGCACTGAGCACGATAAGCCAAGCCCCGATG
>CAXTTR010000487.1:0-2138 GCA_964247215.1 uncultured Sphingomonadaceae bacterium | reverse complement strand
TACCATGCATGTACGACGCCAGCGGATAAGCACCGGCACCGATGCCCATGAAGTAGCGCCCTTCGAGGATCTGCGAGAGCCAGCCGACGGTCATCGCCAGCTTGGTCGGGTTGTGATGCGGCAGGATGTGCGCCATCGGTGCGAACTTGATGGTCTTGGTCTGCAGTGCAGCGGCTGCGATGATCAACTCGGGATTGGGAATGTTTTCCCAAACCTGCGAGGCATGCTCGGAGATCATCATCGAGTCGAAACCGGCCTTGTCGCACGCGATCGAGCTTTGCACGCCCCACTCAAACGTCTGCCGGGCGGTACGTCCCGGGCGCATATAAGGGTGAAAAATCAGACCGGTCTGCATGCTCATCACAACACTCCCCAATCACAGCTAGTTTAAGCCATGTGGCGTAATTGACATAAGTGCGGCTGTTCGTCAACCGATGTGTTGAACGGTGCAAGATCGTTACTCCGGGCGGACCCGAACAAAGGAGCGCATATTGACGGCGACGTTCAAGGCTGACGTGAAGACCAGGTTGATTGAGGCCGCTGAAACCCTGTTCGCGCGAGGCGGCATCGAGGGTGTCTCGCTGCGCGAGATTGCGACCGCAGCGGGACAGCGCAACCACCATGCCGTGCAATATCATTTTGGGTCACGCGAAGGCCTGATCGAAGCGATCTTCGCGCATCGCATGCTGGAAATGGAAGCGACGCGCGCCGAGATGCTGGCGGCCGCCAAAGTAGCGGGCCGTCTCGGCGATGCCCGAACGATCGTCGAGATTATATTTTTGCCGCAACTCAGCCTGCCCAGCCAGCACGGCAACCATACCTACGCCAGCTTCCTGTGCCAGTATCTGATGCGCGTCGACGGCGCGGAGTTCGGCGACTTCGGTGCCGCGCTGCCCCCCAATCTTGCCCGGACGCTCGGATTGTTGCGGAACATCGTGCGTTTTCTGCCGGAGCGGATCGCCCAGCGCCGGCTGATCACCGCCTGCTTCATGTTTCTGAACATGCTGCTGGCCTACTCCGAAGAGCGAGTTCGCACTGCGGGCGACGAGAGCTTCGATGACGCGGTCGACGATACGCTCGATCAAATCGCGTTGGCGACGTGCATGCCGTTAGCGACGCGTCAGCTGCCGAAGAAGGTTTCGCGGGCGTGAATCGTATCCATATACTCGCGTACCCGGCGAACCTTGCCATCGGCGATCTCGAAGACGAAGTGGTAGCGGTTCTGGTAAGTCCGGCCGTCCGCCATCGTTGCGAACGACTCGGCCTCGACCGCGACGCGGTCGCCTTCGGCGATCATCGAGTTCGGCGTGATCCGTAGCGCGCGCTCGCGGTAAAGCGCCGCCGCGCCTGCCATCAACGGTCCAAACGCCTGTTTGGTATAGGTGCCCGACATCCCCTCGATGGTGCCGGATACCCACCATGTCGCGTCGTCGGTCATCGCCGCGAGCACGCCATCGACGTCGCCGCGGGAAAAAACTGCAAGGTACTCTTGAACCACGGCTTTCGCGTCGACATTGCTCATGGCAGTTCCTTCAGCCGTTGACGAAGCGCGCGCTTGTCAATCTTCGTCGCCGACATCGGCCACTCAGCCGCCGTCATCAGATAGACGGCGCGAGGGACCTTGAAGCGGGCGATGCGGCCGGCGCAGTGTGCGATCAGCGCCTCGGGCGTCGCGGTGGCGTGCTCGCGAAGTTCGACGAAAGCGACCGGCACTTCGTCGAGCCGGTCGTCGGGACGGCCGACCACTTCGGCGGTCTTGACGTCGGGATGGGTGCACAGGAATGCCTCGACTTCGACGGCAGCGACGTTTTCGCCGCCAACCTTGAGCATATCCTTGTGACGGCCGCCAAAGACGAGATTACCGTCGGTAAGGCGGGTGTAGAGGTCACCCGTTCGCAGCCAGCCGTCGGGCGATAACGCCTCGGCGGTTTTCTCCGGAGCGTTCCAATAGCCGTCCATGACGTTGAAACCGCGTACCAGGATTTCACCGAGCGTGCCATCGGGCAGGTCGGAACTCGACCCCGGTTCGACGATTCGCAAATCGACGCCCGGTGCAGCCTTGCCGTGCGTTACTGGCCGCAAAGTGCGCGCTTCGCTGCGGTCGGCCAACGCGAAGATGCCCCCCGTCTCGGTCATCC
>CAXTTR010000486.1:0-2147 GCA_964247215.1 uncultured Sphingomonadaceae bacterium | reverse complement strand
CCACTGCGCCCCGACCGCGTCGCATTACCTCAAGCTGGTCTGCGACGCGGTGTTTTGTGGGCAGGGAGGTGATTATAAGAATGAGATAATCTGGAAGCGCACAAGTGCTCATGGCAACGTATCGGCCACCTACGGCGATGTGACTGACATCATCTTCTATTATGCAAAATCGAGTAAGACGATTTGGAATAATCCCTTCGTTGGATTGTCAGACCGTCATGTCGCAGACAAGTATTCAAGTATCGACGATACCGGTCGAAATTACACGACCCGAGACATGCGAAACCCGGGTGTTAGACCGAACTTACTATATAATTACACGGCCTTAAACGGCATCACATACAGACCGCATCCAAACGGATGGACTTGCACGGCAGAGAAGATGCGCGGGTACGACGAGGCAGGCCTTCTGTATTAACCCAACAGCCCGGATGGTCGATTGCGTCTCAAGCTGTACCTCGACGAACGTGTAGGCCGCCCAATGCAAAATCTTTGGGACGATATTCCTCCTATCAACTCCCAAGCAGCCGAACGCCTCGGCTACCCCACCCAGAAACCCGAAGCCCTGCTCGAACGCATCATCCGCGCGTCGTCGAACGAGGGCGATACCGTGCTCGATGCCTATTGCGGCTGCGGCACCACGGTCGCGGTGGCGCAGCGGCTGAACCGGCGCTGGATCGGCATCGACGTCACCTATCAGTCGATCGCGGTGATCCTCGACCGCTTCGCCACGACGTACAAGGAACAATGGCCAGCTATCGAGGCGAACATCGTCCTCGACGGGGTGCCCAAGGACAAGGAGTCGGCGACCGCGCTCGCCAACAAGAAGGACGACACGACCCGCAAGGAGTTCGAGAAGTGGGCGATCCTGACGTTCTCGAACAACAAGGCGCGGATCAACGAGAAAAAAGGCGCCGACGGCGGCATCGACGGCATCGCCTATTTCGTCACCGGCGGCGCGACCAACGGCAAGGCGATCTTCCAGGTCAAGTCGGGCAAGACCGGGCGCGGCGACATGGCGACGCTCAACTCCGATCGGCTGCGCGAGAAGGCCGACATCGGCTATCTGCTGTGCTTCGACCTGCCGACCAAGGCGATGGAGGGCGAGATCGCCGCCGCGGGCCGCTACAAGCACCCGCTGTTCGACCGCGAATACGACCGGCTGCAGGTCATCACCGTCGCCGAACTGTTCGCGCCGTTCAACAAGCGCATGGACCTGCCGATGGCGCGCGACGCGGTCAAGGCGGCGAGCGCGGCGGGCGACGGGGTGCAGGAGCGGTTGCTGTAGGTTGTCGATTGAGCTGCGGGTATCGGAGGCGGCGTCGGGAGCAGGCGTCCGCCTTTGCCCTTCGCCGCCTGCCCCGCTAAGCAGCCCCCATGAACATCCTCGTCATCAGCGGCGGCGGGCGCGAGCATGCGTTGTGCTGGAAGCTGCGGCAGTCACCGCGCACCGGCAAGCTGTTCGCCGCGCCGGGTAATCCGGGGATCGCGGCGGTCGCCGAATGCGTGCCGCTCGACACCGGCGATGCGGCGGCGGTGATCGAGTTTGCGCACGCTCAGACGATCGAGCTGGTGGTGATCGGGCCCGAGGGTCCGTTGGTGGCGGGGCTGGCGGAGGCGCTGCGGGCGGCGGGGGTGCGTGCGTTCGGGCCGTCGGCGGCGGCGGCGCGGCTCGAGAGCTCGAAGGGCTTCACCAAGGATCTATGCGCGCGCGCCGGGATTCCGACGGCGGCTTACGCACGCTTCGACCGCGCGGCTGACGCTGCGGCATACGTCGCCGCCCAGCCGCTGCCGGTGGTGATCAAGGCGGATGGGCTCGCGGCGGGCAAGGGCGTGGTGATCGCGGCGACGCGTGGCGAAGCGGCTGACGCGCTCGCGGCGCTGACCGGCCCGGTGGTGATCGAGGAGTGCCTGACCGGGCCCGAGGTGAGCTTCTTCGTGCTGTGCGACGGACGCACCGCGCTGCCCCTGGCGAGCGCGCAGGACCACAAGCGCGCGTATGACGGCGATACCGGGCCGAACACCGGCGGCATGGGGGCGTACTCGCCCGCGAGGCTGTTCACTCCCGCGCTGCAGGCCGAGGTGATGGCGCGGATCATCCAGCCGACGCTGGCGGCGATGACCGATGCAGGCACGCCGTTCACGGG
>CAXTTR010000485.1:0-2159 GCA_964247215.1 uncultured Sphingomonadaceae bacterium | reverse complement strand
CGAGCAGCTTCTGCGCCTCGACGGCAAACTCCATCGGCAGCTGCTGGAGCACTTCCTTGCAGAAGCCGTTGACGATCAGCGCCACCGCTTCTTCCGAGTCCAGCCCGCGTGACTGGGCGTAGAACAGCTGGTCTTCGCTGATCTTCGAAGTCGTCGCCTCATGCTCGATCTGCGCGCTCGGGTTGCGGACCTCGATATACGGCACGGTGTGCGCGCCGCATTCGGAGCCGAGCAGCAGCGAGTCGCACTGGGTGTGATTGCGGACGCCTTCGGCCGATGCGGCGACGCGCACCAGCCCGCGATAGGTGTTGTTCGACCGCCCCGCCGAGATGCCCTTGCTGACGATCGTCGAGCGCGAGCCGCGGCCTAAATGGATCATCTTGGTGCCGGTGTCGGCCTGCTGCATGTTATTGGTCACCGCGACCGAGTAGAACTCGCCGACCGAGTCCTCCCCCGAAAGTACGCAGCTCGGGTATTTCCAGGTGATCGCGCTGCCGGTCTCGACCTGGGTCCAGCTGACCTTCGAGCGCGCGCCTTTGCACAACGCGCGTTTGGTGACAAAATTGTAAATGCCGCCCTTGCCGTCCTTGTCGCCGGGGTACCAGTTCTGCACTGTCGAATATTTGATCTCGGCATCGTCCATCGCGATCAGCTCGACGACGGCGGCATGGAGCTGGTTCTCGTCGCGCATCGGGGCGGTGCAGCCTTCGAGGTAGCTGACGTGGCTGCCCTTGTCGGCGACGATCAAGGTGCGCTCGAACTGGCCGGTGTTGGCAGCGTTGATGCGGAAGTACGTCGACAGCTCCATCGGGCAGCGGACGCCCTCGGGGATGTAGACGAAGGTGCCGTCGCTGAAGACCGCGCTGTTAAGGCAGGCGAAGAAGTTGTCGCGCACCGGCACGACGCTGCCGAGGTGCTTGCGGACAAGGTCGGGGAACTCCTTCACCGCTTCGCTGATCGAGCGGAAGATCACCCCGGCGCGCTCGAGCTCGGCGCGGAAGGTGGTAGCGACCGAGACGCTGTCGAACACCGCGTCGACCGCGACCCGCCGCGAACCCTCGACACCCGCCAGTATCTCCTGCTCGGCAATTGGGATGCCGAGCTTCTCGTACGTCCGGCGGATTTCGGGATCGAGCTCGTCGAGGCTGGCGATCGTCGGCTTGGCCTTCGGCGCGGCGTAATAATACGCGTCCTGATAGTCGATGGGCGCGATGTGGAGCTTGGCCCAATCGGGGCCGGTCATCGTCAGCCAGTGACGAAACGCCTTCAACCGCCAGTCGAGCAGCCACTGCGGCTCGGCCTTCTTCGCCGAAATGTAGCGGACGGTGTCCTCGCTCAGCCCCTTGGGCGCCAGCTCGGACTCGATGTCCGAGACGAAGCCCCATTTATACGTCGACATCTCGTCGACCGCGGCGATCAGCTCGGCATTCATCGGCGCGTCCGCATCGAGGGCGGCGGCGCCGGCAAGATCGCGCTGGATATCGAGTGTCTCGGTCATGCTACCAACTCGGCGTTATAGATCGGAACGGTCAGTTCGGTCTTGCGCGCGGGCATCGCGAGGTCCGCCAATGTCACTGCGGCAAGCGCACCGCGGACCGCATCGTTGATCGGTCCCCAGTGCGGGCGCACCGCACAGCTACCATGCAGCGTGCATTCGGACGTTTCGCCGCTGTTGCAGCTGGTCAGCGCGATCGGGCCGTCGACCGCCTCGACGATCGCTGCGATGCTGATCGCCGACGCCGGCCGGGCGAGCGCAAAGCCGCCCGCGACGCCGCGCGAACTCGCCAGCAATCCGGCGCGGGCGAGAGTGCCCATCAGCTTGGCAACCGTCGGTGCGGGAATCCCCGTCGCCGCCGCCATGGCTGCCGCCGACGCGCGCGTGTCGCTGCAACGCGCCGCCGCGGTCATCACGACGACGGCGTAATCGGCAAGGTTGGTCAGGCGGATCAACGAGGGGTCCTAAAGCGGAGCGATTTCGTCCGGCTTATGTGGGTCGGGGGTCGGAAGAGTCAAGGCGTCTTACCCTCTCCCGCCCCCCGCGGGAGAGGGAGAGGCCCGCGCCACTTCAGGCGTGGGAGGGTGAGGGTCTTACTTCTGCTGATCCGGGCCGGTAATGAGCAAGCAAGACCCTCACCCAACCCTCTCCCGTAAGGACGGGA
>CAXTTR010000484.1:0-2169 GCA_964247215.1 uncultured Sphingomonadaceae bacterium | reverse complement strand
TTCGTGCCCGCGCTTGGCGCACCGGTGCTGGCGCTGCTGAACGCGCAGCCGGGCGAGCGCATCCTCGATCTCGGTTGCGGCGACGGCGTATTGACTGCGCAGCTGGTCGCGGCGGGCGCGAGCGTGCTCGGCGTCGATGCCGACCCGGCAATGGTTGACGCTGCCGTGGCTAAGGGCCTCAATGTTCGTGTCGGCGATGGCCGCAATCTGAGCTTCGACGCCGCGTTCGATGCGGTCTTCACCAACGCCGCGCTGCACTGGATGGGCGACCCCGCGCCGGTCACGGCGGGCGTCTTTTGCGCGCTCAAGCCCAGCGGGCGCTACGTCGGCGAGTTCGGCGGCTTCGGCAACATTGCCGCGATTCGCGTCGCGGTTCGGGCGGTGCTCGGCGCATCGGGCTACCGCGTGCCGCCGGTCGAGGAGAATTATTATCCGACCGCTTCCGCTTTCCGCGCCGTGCTTGAAGCTTCAGGTTTTACGGTCGACAGCTGCGAGCTGATCCACCGCCCGACTCCGCTGGCTAGCGGCATGAGCGCTTGGCTCGAAACCTTTCGCGGTGGCTTCATCGACGCCGCCGGAGTGCCTGCGGCCGATCGCATGCAAATCATCGAGGGTACGCGCGCGCTGCTGCAACCGGTGCTGGCGGACGACGCGGGTAACTGGTTCGCGGACTACGTTAGACTGCGGTTCGCCGCTCACAAGCCGGAGTAAACATGCGTTACCTCCCCCACACCGCTGCCGACCGCAGCGACATGCTCCGCGCCATCGGTGCCGCCGATATCGACGCGCTGTTCGCCGACGTACCCGAGGCGGCGCGCCTGACCGCGCCCATCGCAAACCTGCCGCACCACCTGCCCGAAATGCTCGTCGAGCGGCAGCTGTCGGCGCTGGCGGCGCGCAACATGACCGCGAGCGCCGGCCCGTCGTTCCTCGGCTGCGGCGCGTACAAGCATCATGTGCCCGCGACCGTCGACCACATGATCCAGCGCGGCGAGTTCCTGACCAGCTACACGCCGTACCAGCCCGAGATCGCGCAGGGCACGCTGCAATATCTGTTCGAGTTCCAGACGCAGGTGGCGCGGCTGACCGGCATGCAGGTGGCGAACGCCTCGATGTACGACGGCAGCACCGCGATGACCGAGGCGGTGTTCATGGCGCGGCGCGTGACGCGGCGGAAGTGCGCGCGCGTTTCGGGCGGGGTTCACCCGCATTATGTCGCGGTGCTCAACACGCTGACGCGCTTTACCGATGACGAAATCGTCACCGGTACTACCGAGCTTACGCCGGAGAGCGACCTCTTGGCGCTGGCCGAGGCGGTCGACAAGGACACCAGCTGCGTCGTCGTGCAGAACCCCGACATCCTCGGGCGCGTCGCCGACCTGACGCCGCTCGCCGCCGCCTGCCATGCCGCAGGGGCGCTGCTGGTCGTCGTCGTCACCGAGGCCGTATCGCTCGGGCTGGTCAAGTCGCCGGGCGAGATGGGGGCCGACATCGTCGTCGCCGAGGGCCAGTCGATCGGCAATGGCCTCAACTTCGGCGGGCCGTACCTAGGGCTGTTCGCCTGCCGCGAGCAGCATGTCCGGCAGATGCCCGGGCGGCTGTGCGGTGAAACCGTCGATGCCGACGGCCGGCGCGGTTTCGTGCTGACGCTGTCGACGCGCGAGCAGCATATCCGCCGCGAGAAGGCGACCTCGAACATCTGCACCAACAGCGGCCTGTGCGCGCTGGCGTTCACGGTGCACATGAGCCTGCTCGGCGAGGCCGGCTTACGCAAGCTCGCGGCGCTCAACCACGCGCGCGCCGTGCAGCTCGCCGAGCGGCTGGCGCGGGTGCCGGGGGTAGAGCTGGTGACGCCGGTGTTCTTCAACGAGTTCACGCTGAAGTTGCCGGTCGAGGCACGGCCGCTGGTGCGGACGCTGGCGGGCAAGGGCGTGCTCGCAGGCGTGGCGCTCGGGCGGCTGTATCCGGGGGTGAGGGCGTTGGAGAACGGGCTCGTGGTGGCGGTGACCGAGACGGCGGCAGACGCGGATTTCGATGTGTTCGAGGATGCGCTGGACGAAGTGCTGGGCGGTTAAACCCTTGCTAGCCCCCTCTCCTCTTGGGGAGGGGGTTGGGGGAGGGTTCTTCCTCTGACGAAATTGTGTTGACGGCGACGAACCCTCCCCCGGC
>CAXTTR010000483.1:0-2173 GCA_964247215.1 uncultured Sphingomonadaceae bacterium | reverse complement strand
GTCACGCCGAGCACCCGCAGGCCGCCGATCAGCATGGTCATCTCGGGCGCGCTGACGCCGAGCAGGTTGGCCTTGTCGATCAGCAGATACTCCGACGGCAGCCGGCTGTCGGGGCTCTTGTAGTTGCGGAAAGCGTCGGCGCGCTGCTCCATGTGCGAGAAGGATTCGACGTCGGTCTGCTCCTGCGTCGCATCGGTCCGGCCCGGGGTGAATGGCACGGTGATCGTCTTCCCCGCCGTTTTCGCGGCCATCTCGATGCCGACGCCGCCCGCCAACACGATCAGGTCGGCGACCGAGACCTGCTTGCCGCCACCCGCGTTGAAGTCGGCCGCAAGCTGCTCGAGCCTGGCGATTACCGGCTGCAGTGCGGCCGGGTCGTTGCTCGGCCAGCTGCGCTGCGGCTCGAGGCGGATACGCGCGCCGTTCGCACCGCCGCGCTTGTCGCTGTGGCGGTACGACGAGGCCGAGGCCCACGCCGTCGTCACCAGTTGCGTCACGCTGAGGCCGCTCTCGGCGATGCGCTGCTTCAATGTCGCAATGTCGGCGGCATCGATGACCGGGCCGGCCGGCTCGGGCAGCGGATCCTGCCACAGCAGGGTTTCCTGCGGTACTTCCTTGCCGGCGTAACGTGACTTCGGCCCCATGTCGCGGTGGGTCAGCTTGAACCACGCGCGGGCGAACGCATCGCTGAACTCGTCGAGGTTGCCGAGGTACCGCCGCGAGATCTGCTCATACTCCGGGTCGACGCGCAGCGCGATGTCGGTGGTCAGCATGCGTGGCTCGTGACGCTTGGTGGCGTCATGCGCGTCGGGCACGCTCTGCGTCGCCATGCCGTCCTTGGGCCGCCACTGCCAGGCGTCCGCCGGGCTCTTGGTCAGCTCCCAATCGTGGCCGAACAGCGTTTCGAAATAGCCGTTGTCCCACTCGGTCGGGGTCGAATTCCAGGTGACCTCGAGGCCGCTGGTGATGGTATCCTCGCTATGACCCTTGCCGAAATTGTTCTTCCAGCCGAGGCCCATCTGTTCGATCACCGCGCCCTCGGGCTCGGGCTCGACATTGTCGATCGGCGGGGCCGCACCATGTGTCTTGCCGAAGGTGTGTCCGCCGGCGATCAGCGCGACGGTTTCCTCGTCGTTCATCGCCATGCGCCCGAAGGTCTCGCGGATGTCTCGCGCCGAGGCAGCGGGATCGGGGTTGGCGTTCGGGCCTTCGGGGTTGACGTAGATCAGCCCCATCTGGACGGCGGCGAGCGGTGCTTCGAGCTCGCGGTCGTTCTGGTAGCGCTCGTCGCCGAGCCACGTTGCCTCAGGACCCCAATAGACGTCCTCGTCGGGCTCCCAGACGTCGGCACGGCCGCCCGAGAAGCCGAAGGTCTTCAGCCCCATCGTCTCGAGTGCGACGTTGCCGGTCAGTACGATCAGGTCGGCCCATGACAGCGACGCGCCGTACTTCTGCTTGATCGGCCACACGAGGCGGCGCGCCTTGTCGAGGTTGGCATTATCCGGCCAGCTGTTGAGCGGCGCAAAGCGCTGCTGACCGGCACCCGCACCGCCGCGGCCATCGGCGACCCGGTAAGTGCCGGCACTGTGCCACGCCATGCGGATCATGAACGGGCCGTAGTTGCCGAAGTCCGCCGGCCACCACGGCTGCGGCGTCTTGAGCAGTGCTGCAATGTCAGCCTTGACCGCATCGAGATCGAGCGCCTCGAACGCCTTACGGTAATCGAACTCTTCGCCGAGCGGGTTCGCCACGGCGGGGTTCTTGGCAAGGATCTTGAGGTTCAGTTTGCGCGGCCACCATTCCTGGTTCTGGCCGCCCTGCGTCGGGTGCGCGACGCGGTCGGTCGCGATCGGGCACTTCATCCCGGCGGCGGCAGCGCCGTCGGTGTTCATCTCGGCTTCGATAGCGTCGCCGTGCTTGACTTCAGCCATGCTGGGTCTCCTCTGGGGTGGTCGGGTCGGGTGTGAACTGGGGAGCGGCTGCCTGCGCCGTCGCACAAGGCTGGCACAGTCCGCGATAGGTGACTTCGGCCTCGTCAATGACGAAGCCAATCGCGCCAGCGGCTTCGAGGCAGGGTGCTGCCCCAACCGCGCAATCGACATCGGTGGTAAACCCGCAAGCGCGGCAGACAAAATGGTGATGGTTGTCGTGCGTCCGCGTCTCGTAACGCGCC
>CAXTTR010000482.1:0-2181 GCA_964247215.1 uncultured Sphingomonadaceae bacterium | reverse complement strand
CGCCACAGGTGCGTGATGTGGATGCGAAGCGGAGCGAGTTTGGGCGGTCGGGTGGTGGCGGTAGCGGCCGCGGTCGAGGGCAAGGCGATATGCATTGCGGCTAAGTTGTTCAGCGTCCGGTATGTTCCGCTCGCGACCCGAAGTCGCGGGATCGTGCCGCCGCCGGGCAATTGACAGGAGAAGGATCTCGATATGGCCGTCGTGCACCGAGCTGCTATCCTTCGCCTCCATCAGCGAAAGCTAGGGTCCCTGACCGGGCACAATCGAGCCTGGTCGTGGACCCCAGCTTTCGCTGGGGAGGCGGAGAGAGTGGGGCACCCGATAACTGGAACGCGTCTAAGTTGCTGCCCCCGCCTCGATTTCCACCAGCAGGCTGCCGTCGCCGACCTGATCACCCTCAGCGACATGCACGGCGCTGACCGTACCGTTCAGCTTGGCAACCAGCCGGTGTTCCATCTTCATCGCCTCGAGCACCAGCAGGCGCTCGCCGGCGCTGACCGCTTGGCCCACCGCGACATCGAGCGCCAGGACGCGGCCGGGCATCGGCGCGGTCACCCGCGCGTCGCTCGCCAGCCCGCGCGCCGAGGCAGCGGCGGCCCGCTTGGCAAACAACGCGACGTGGCCAGCAAGGCGCACCTCGACCGCGTCGGGGCGGAGGATGACGACCGCGGTGATCTGGTGCCCATCGAGGTCGGCGACGAAGCCGACGGGGTCGGGCCCGGCGTCCGCCCAATGCCCGGTGGCCAGCGGCGCGGTGTCGAGCCCGGCGATCCGCCAGCGGCCTTGCTCGGGCGTCAGCGTCAGCGCCGCCTTGCTCCCGTCGGGACGGAACAGGTCGACATAGCGGTGCGCGGGCAGATTCAGCCGCCAGTTACCGAGCCGCTCGAACATTGTCGGAGCAGTCGTCGCGTGCGCCGGTTCGGGGGTGACCAGCGCCAGCGCCGCGATGGTCAGCGCGACATCGCTGACGGTATCGGTCGGGGCAAGCGCTTCGGCATGGCGGGCGATGAACCCGGTGTCGATCTCGCCCGCGCGGAAGGCGGGCAGGTCAATCAGCCGGGCGAGGAAGGCGCGGTTGGTCTTGACGCCGTCGACGACGCAGCCGTCGAGCGCCCCGACCAGCGCATCGATCGCCTCGATCCGGGTCGGGGCATGCGCAATGACCTTCGCGAGCATCGGGTCGTAGAATACCGTGACCTCGCTGCCGGTCTCGACGCCGCTGTCGACGCGGATGCCCGGCCCGGTCGGAAAGCGCACGCGGCTTAGCGTGCCGGTGGCGGGCAGGAAGCCGTGGTCGGCATCTTCGGCATACAGCCGCGCCTCGACCGCATGGCCGGTAATGCCGATCGCTGGCTGGTAGGCGGGCAGCATCTCGCCGCGCGCGACGCGGACCTGCCACTCGACGAGGTCGTAGCCGGTGATCGCCTCGGTGACCGGGTGCTCGACCTGCAGCCGGGTGTTCATCTCCATAAAGTAGAACGCCGGATCGCCCTCGGCATCGACGGTGTCGAGGTCGAGGATGAACTCGACGGTGCCCGCGCCTTCATAGGCAATGGCGGTCGCGGCGGCGCAGGCGGCGATCCCGAGCGTATGACGCAGGCGCTCGCTTAGGCCCGGGGCAGGGGCTTCCTCGATGACCTTCTGGTGGCGGCGCTGCAGCGAACAGTCGCGCTCGAACAGATGGACGACGTTGCCGTGCGCGTCGGCGAACACCTGCACCTCGACATGGCGTGGCCGCGCGATCAGCTTTTCGAGCAGCACCCCGGCATTGCCGAACGCACGCCCCGCCTCGCGCTGCGCCGCGAGCAGCGCCTCGGCGAACTCGGGCATGCTGTGCACCGAACGCATGCCCTTGCCGCCGCCGCCCGCCACCGCCTTGATCAGTAGCGGAAAGCCGATCTGCTTCGCCGCGCGCTCGAGCCTGACAAGGCTTTGGTCGTCGCCCTGATAGCCGGGCGTCGTCGGTACGCCTGCCTTTTTCATGACGGCTTTCGCCCCGTCTTTTAAGCCCATCGCGCGCATCGCCGCGGCAGGCGGCCCGACGAAGGTCAGCCCAGCGGCGCGCACCGCATCGGCGAACTCGGCGTTCTCCGACAGGAAGCCATAGCCGGGATGCACCGCATCCGCCCCGCTGACCCTCGCGGCGTCAAGCAGCTTCTGCGGATCGAGATAGCTCTCGGT
>CAXTTR010000481.1:0-2202 GCA_964247215.1 uncultured Sphingomonadaceae bacterium | reverse complement strand
GTGCGCAGCATGCAGCTGAAACCGCACCGGCAGTGCGATCCGGCTGATGTGCGGCGCCAGTAGCGCGTAATCGCTCGCCGTCATTGTTTGCAGCAAATGGTTATTTGCCATAGCTTGGGTGGTGATCACGGTGAACCCTTCACAACAGCGTATCAATCGACTCGCGAACTACCGGTAATAAGCCGTCTGCTAACCGAGCATGATGCTGTATGTACGCTATCGGACATTTACCACTAGGAAACAATCCAGGAAGACTGGTCCGGTTGCCAATCGCGGCGGTATGCCGGATGGCCGCGCCGGAGCGAGCAACGCGCGGTGATCACGAGCCCGCTTCGCCAAGCGACGAGCTGGTCATGATCATCTTGCCGCGCTGCCCGCCAATCGCCACTTACCGGTAATGGTTGCAGAGACGAGAGTGACGACCGGGCGCTATCGCCTTGCTGCCAGCGTTGTCGGCGGCACCGGATTGCTCGCCGCGCTCTGGCTGCTGCTTTTTGCCGGCCCGGCACTGTTCAATGCGCACCGCGATGGCGCTGCCTTGCTGGCGCTGTTGGTGTATATTGGCGTTCCTGCGCTGTTGGCCTGGGGCGGGCCGTGGCTATGGCGGTTTATCGTCGCGGGGGAGCCTGACCATGAGTGATTACGACACTACCGCCGTTGCGGTGCGGCCGCCGCGGACCCCAATGCACCGGGTCGGCTACATCGCTGGCGGCCTCGCGGCACTGATACTCGGCGCGCTCTTCTTGCAGCACGCGTTCTTCCGGGTACTGCCCGGCTACGTCGGCATCCGCGTCAACAACATCGGCACCGATGCGGGCGTCGTCAGTCAAGCGCTGCCGGTCGGCTGGTACTTTGCGCCGCCGGGTGTCAATCTGTACGAATATCCGGTGTTCACGCGGACTTACAGCTGGACCTCGTCGAAGATTGAGCAGAATAGTCTGGACGAGAGCTTTAGCTTCCAAGACAAGAACGGCCTCGCGCTGCGCGCCGACATCGCCGTCGCCTATCACGTCGACCCGACCCGCGCGCCGATTCTATTCCAACGCTACCGCGCCGACATGGACGCGATTATCAGCGGCCCCTTACGCAACGCGATCCGCAATGCCATCGTCGAACGCGCGTCGCAGCTCGGCGTCGAGCAGATCTATGGTCCGCAAAAGGCGGCGCTGGTCAATGAGGCGTTGAAGGACGTCCAGCATTACTTCACGCCGGTCGGGCTGCAGGTCGAGCAGCTCTATTGGGCGGGTAACATCATTGTCCCCGACGCAGTCCTGAACCAGATAAACGCCAAGATCGCCAACGAGCAGGCGGCACTCGCGGCGCAGGCCAACATCGCGACGGCGCGCGCCAATGCCGATGCGCGCGTCGCCAAGGCCGAGGGCGATGCCAAGTCGATCCAGGTCGAGGCGGAGGCGATCCGCACCAACCCCGAGATCGTCACGCTGCGCGCTGTCGAGAAATGGGACGGGCACCTGCCGACTTACACCGGCGGTGCTGCTCCACTGCCGTTCATCAACGTCAAGTAGCTCAGGTCGCGAATAGCCGGCCCAAGTCGGCGAACGCCTTGAACTCGAGCGCGTTGCCCGAGCAGTCGAGCAGGAACATCGTCGCCTGCTCGCCCGGCTCGCCCCTGAAACGGATGTGCGGCTCGATGATGAACTCGGTTGCCGCCGCGGTCAGCCGCTCGGTCAGCGCATCGAACTGCGCCATGTCGAGTACAACGCCGAAGTGCGGGACCGGCACCGCGTCGCCGTCGACCTGATTGCAATGCGCCGGACGCTCGCGGGCAGCCGGATCGAGATGCGCGACGATCTGGTGCCCGAAGAAGTCGTAATCGACCCATGTCGGCGCGCTACGGCCTTCGCGCAAGCCGAGCACGCCGCCGTAGAAGGCACGCGCGGCGGCGATGTCGTGAATAGGAAAGGCGAGGTGGAAAGGCGGAAGCGTCATGCGACGATACTAGACGCGATCGCGCTGGCGTCGACCCAAAAAACCCGCTTGTCCTGAGCTCTTGTCGAAAGACCCGTCGGCGCGCTGGGATCCTTCCGGCATTCCGGGTCCAAGCGAGTGCCGAGCGGCAGGGTACCGCCAGTCGCCCCTTGACCGACGCAATGCGAACACGGCACGGTGCTGCATCAGGTAAGGTCACGGTTATTTCGCGACGGTGCCTTTCGCGAGGGGAACACGCTGCATGAACTGGCG
>CAXTTR010000480.1:954-2212 GCA_964247215.1 uncultured Sphingomonadaceae bacterium | reverse complement strand
CACCTGTGGCCAGGATCGTCCGCTCGGCAACGATCTTCCACAGCCGCTGGCGCGGTTGACCTGCCGGCGCGGCTGCGAGATGATCAGCAAGCCGTTCGACCGCACCGAACTCGTTACCGTCATATGCTCCGAACACCGTCGTCCGCCGCAGCATGATAACGTTGTCGAGACTGCGAAGCTCAGCCTCGACCGCTGCGGCCCATGAGACTCCCGGCCGGCCCTCGATCTCGTGATGCTCGGCCAGCAGGCGTCCGCCGACATCCTGGTCCATTTCGGCGAGGATCAAGCGAGCCCCAGCACGGGCCGCGGTCAGCGCCGCGATGAGTCCAGCGGGACCGCCGCCGATGACCAGCAAATCGCAGAAGGCATGGATCCGGTCGTAGCTGTCGGGATCGGGAATCACTGGCAACCGGCCAAGACCAGCGGCGCGTCGGATCAACGGCTCGTAGACCTTTTCCCACAGCGCCGCTGGCCACATGAAGGTTTTGTAATAGAAGCCGGCAACGAAAATCGGGGACAATAGGCCGTTGACCGCCATCAGGTCGAGACCAAGGCTGGGCCAGCGGTTCTGGCTGGCGGCTTTGAGGCCATCGAACAGCTCGATCCGCGTCGCCGGCAGGTTCGGTTCGGCGGTGCCGCCGCGGTTGACGGTGACCAGCGCGTTCGGCTCCTCGGCCCCGGCGGTTAGGATACCGCGCGGCCGGTGGTATTTGAATGACCGGCCGACCAGCCGCACGTCGTTGGCGACCAGTGCCGACGCCAGCGTATCACCGGCAAAGCCGGTATACGCCCGACCGTCGAAGCGGAACGACAGCGGCCGCCCCCGGTCGATCCGGCCGCCGGAGTCGAGCCGGCTCACCGCGTTGCCCCACGGGCCAGCGCGGCACCGGCGACTGCATGGGTGCGCGTGTCGCGCCACACGACCAACCAATTCCGGCAACCTTGCGCGTGATACCAGTGTTCGGCGATATCGCCGGCCGGATTGTCGCGCATATAGACATAGTCGACGAGCGCGGCCGCGTCCGCATCGGGTGCCGGACGGACCGGCGCAGCATCGCCGCGATAGACGAATTCACTCGCGTCGCGCGTGCCGCAGAACGGGCAGGGTAGTCGCATCGCTGTCCCTTCAGTGCAGGTTTGGCTGCGCGCCAACACCTTTTTCGTCGATCAGATGTCCTGTGGCGAAGCGGTCGAGTCGAAAGGCGGTAGCGGCTGGATGCGGTGTGTCGGTCGCCAACAGGTGCGCGAAGCACCGGCC
>CAXTTR010000480.1:0-944 GCA_964247215.1 uncultured Sphingomonadaceae bacterium | reverse complement strand
GTTCAGATAGAGGCCCGCAACCGGCGACATGTCGATGATCGGCGAGCCGTCCATCGACATGTCGACAATGCCGCCCCATGATCGCAGGATATGCGCGCGCCCGATCATCGGCATCAGCGCCATGCCGCCTTCGCAGACGTCCTCAACCACCGGCAAGTTGCCGCGGCTGGCGTAGCTGTTGTAGCCGTCGATATCGCCACCAAACACCAGCCCGCCCTTGTCCGACTGGCTGATGTAGAAATGCCCGGCACCAAAGGTGATGACTCCGGGGATTAGCGGCTTTAGCGCCTCGGTAACGAACGCCTGCAGGACGTGGCTCTCGATCGGCAGCCGCAACCCTGCCAGCGCGGCGACACGCGAGCTGTTGCCGGCGACGGCGATGCCGACCTTGTTCGCCGCAATGTCGCCGCGGCTGGTCTCGACGCCGGTGATGCGCCCGTCGGCGGCGCGGCTGAAGCCCGCCACCTCGCAGTTCTGGATAATGTCGACGCCGCGGTCCGAGGCGGCACGGGCATAGCCCCAGACAACCGCATCGTGGCGAGCCGTGCCGCCGCGTTTTTGAAGGAGGCCGCCTTGCACCGGAAACCGCGCCTGATCGAAGTTCAGGAACGGTGCTATTAATCGCACCCCCGCCTGATCCAGCAGTTCGGCATCGATGCCGTGCAGCCGCATGGCATTGCCGCGCCGGGCATAAGCATCGCGCTGCGCATCGCTATGGCACAGGTTGAGCACACCGCGCTGACTGACCATCGCGTTGTAGTTGAGGTCCTGCTCAAGCCCTTCCCACAGCAGCATCGAGAGTTCGTAGAACGGGATGTTGCCCGGCAGGCCGTAATTCGAACGGATAATTGTCGTATTGCGGCCGGCATTACCTCCGCCTATCCAGCCCTTCTCGATTACCGCGATGTTAGTCATACCGTAGACGCTGGCGAGATAGTGCGCCG
>CAXTTR010000479.1:0-2216 GCA_964247215.1 uncultured Sphingomonadaceae bacterium | reverse complement strand
GTTCGGAGACGCTCGCCGCCGCCGATTGGCTGTTTTATCCGCTGAACACCACGCTGGGCACATTGGCGGTGCTCGGCCTAGCGCGCGAAGACGGACGCGATCCGCTGCGCTCGGACCAATTCGCCTTGCTGACCAGCGTACTCGATCAGTCGGCGTTGGCGTTCGATCGAATGCGGCTTGAAGGCGAGATGACGCAGGTCGCACAACTTCAGCAGCGCGACCGGTTGCGCGCGACATTGCTCGCCTCAGTCAGCCACGATCTGCGGACGCCGCTGACCAGCATCGTCGCTGCTGCTGCGGAGCTGCGTCAGACTACTGCGACACCGGCCAATGCGGCGCTGTTCGACACGCTCGAGGCGGAGACGCAACGGCTGCGGCGGTTTGTGGCCAATCTGCTCGATATGGCGCGGATCGAGGCCGGCGCGCTCAACCTAAAGATCGAGGCAACTGACCTGACCGACGCTGTGGCGAGCGCAGTGCATGATGTGCGCAGCGCGCTGACAACGCACCCGATCAGACTCGCGGTGCCGCCCGAGCTGCCGCTGGTGCGTGTCGATCCGCAACTGTTCCATCACTGCCTGATCAACTTGCTCGACAATGCCGGTAAATATGCAGAACCTGGCACAGCGGTGACAATCGCGGCAACGCGTCTGCATAACGGCATTGACCTTGCCGTGCTCGACCAAGGTCCCGGCTTGCCGCCTGGCAGCGAAGCGCGCATCTTCGATACATTCACACGACTTGAGGGTTCGGATCGCACTAAGGACGGCACCGGGCTTGGCCTCGCTATTGTCAAAGGTTTTGCTGAAGCTATGGGACTGAGCGTCAGTGCTGCCAATCGTCACGATCCTCAAGGTGCGAGCTTTACGCTTCATTTCCCAGACACCCTGCTGGTGCATGGCGGCGAACTTACTGCCGCCGTGTGACCAGCGCCTGCAAGATACTAGTCGTCGATGACGAGGCTGCAATCCGCCGCCTGCTGCGCGGAACGTTGACCCGTGCCGGGTACGATATAGTCGAAGCTGCTGACGGGCGCGCGGCGCTGAGTGCCCTGGCGATTGATAAACCCGATCTCGTGCTGCTCGATCTCGGGCTTCCCGACCGCGACGGGCTCGAACTGGTGCCGCTGCTGAAACGCCAGGCGGCGTTGATTGTCGTCTCCGCGCGCGATCAGACGGCCGACAAGGTCACTGCGCTCGACCTTGGGGCCGATGATTTCGTTACCAAGCCGTTCGACACCGATGAGCTGCTTGCACGCATCCGCACCAGCCTGCGCCACCGGCTCGCTAGCGAGGCCGATGCGCCTATCATCGAGTTCGGCGCGTTAACGATCGACCTTGTTGCACGCCAAGTGCGCCGCGGCGCAGCTGAATTACGGTTGACACCGAAGGAGTATGGCTTTCTCGCCGAGTTGGCCAAGCATCCTGGACGCGTCCTGACGCATCATCAGCTACTACGCGCTGTATGGGGCCCGGCGCATGTCGACGATGTCGAGTATTTGCGCGTCGTCGTGCGCAGCCTGCGCCAGAAGCTCAGCCCTGATGGGATGGCGCTGATCCGTAACGAACCGGGGGTCGGCTACCGGCTAATACCGACAGCTTGAATGCTTGTAGGCTGCGACGCCGCGGCTGCTCTTCCATTTGCTGCCGGTGCAGCTAGATAGGACTAGCCGAAAGGAAGACGATGGCGGCCGAAATTGGTCATTTTGCGCTGATTCTGGCGTTGGTACTCGCGCTGTTGCAAAGCGTTGTGCCGATAGTTGGGGCTAGTCGCGGCGACGCTGCACTCATGGCGTTTGGGCGCAGTGCGGCAACGCTTCAGGCGCTATTCTGCATTGCCGCGTTCACGGCGCTCGCGTGGGCGTTCGTGCGTGTCGACTTCAGCGTCGCCGCGGTCGCCGCCAACGCGCATACGACGCAGCCGCTGATCTACCGGTTTGCCGGCGTGTGGGGCAATCACGAGGGCTCGATGCTGTTGTGGGTGCTGATCCTCAGCATCTTCGGCGCCGCGATCGCGCTGTTCGGCGACAATCTGCGCGCCAGCCTGCAGGCGCGCGTGCTCGGCGTGCAGGGCATGATCGGCGCGATGTTCCTCGCCTTCCTGCTGTTCACCTCGAACCCGTTCGCGCGGCTTGATCCGGCACCCTTAAATGGTGCCGAGCTCAATCCGCTGCTGCAGGACCCGGGTTTGGTCATTCACCCGCCGCTGCTCTACAT
>CAXTTR010000478.1:0-2221 GCA_964247215.1 uncultured Sphingomonadaceae bacterium | reverse complement strand
CTTCTTACAGTTAGGTCTCACCTGACGCCGCTCATCCCGAGCGAAGTCGAGGGACGCACAATTTCCGGGCAGGTCCCTCGACTTCGCTCGGGATGAGCGGGTTGAGTTTTGATCGAGATGCAAGTGGCCCCAGTGGCGATATCGAGCTCCTGATGGCTCAAGCTTAATGGCGGTTTTCACGACGGTCTCCGCCGAGGCGCTGCAGGTGTTTCTCGGTGGCTACGACTGCGGTACGCCGGTCAGCTTCAAGGGTATCGCGGAGGGCGTTCAGAACTCGAACTACCTGCTCGACACGACGACCGGCCGGTTCATCCTGACGCTTTACGAGGAGCGCGTCGAGACGGCGTATCTGCCCTATTTTCTCGATCTGCTGACGCACCTCGCCGGCCGCGGCCAGCCGGTGCCGCGCCCGATCCGCGACCGGCGCGGCGTCGCGTTGCAACACCTTTGCGGGCGGCCCGCGTGCCTGATCGAGTTCCTGCCGGGTGTGTCGATCACCGAGCCGACCTCCACAGACGCCTTCGCCGGCGGTGCGGCGCTCGGTGCGATGCACCGCGCCGTCGCCGATTTCGCGGGCAGCCGCCCAAACGACCTCGGCGCGAGCGGCTGGCGAACACTTGCTACTCAGTGCGCCGGCAAGCTCGACGGCATCGATCCGGCGCTTGCACCGCTGCTGGCGAGCGAACTTGCGGTGATCGACCACGACTGGCCACGGGGCCTCGACCATAGCACGGTCCACGCCGACCTGTTTCCCGACAACGTGCTGGCGATCGGCGGGCGTGTCACCGGGCTGATCGACTTCTATTTCGCCTGCACCGACATCCGCGCCTATGATCTCGCGGTGATGCACACCGCCTGGTGCTTCGCGCACGACGGCTGCGCTTTTCACCCCGAGCGCGCCGCGGCGCTGGTGGCCGGATACCGCGCGACGCACGGGCTCAGCGAAGCGGAGGCGGCGGCACTGCCGATGCTATGCCGGGGCGCGGCGCTGCGCTTCGTCCTGACGCGCGCCTTCGACTGGATCAACACGCCGCCGGGCGCGCTGGTGACGCGCAAGGACCCAATGGCGTTCGCGCGGCGGCTGGCATGGTATCACGATGCCACCCCGGCGCAGGTCATGGGCGGATGAACTTGCCCGCTGATGCGCCGCACGTCGTCATCGCCACCGACGGCGCGTGCAAGGGCAACCCCGGTATCGGCGGCTGGGGCGCGATCCTGCGCACCCTCGGCAAGGATGGCACGGTCGAGCGCGAGCTATCGGGCGCGGCGGCGCACACCACCAACAACCGGATGGAGCTTACCGCCGCCGTCGAGGCGCTGAACGCGCTCAAGCAACCGTGCAAGGTCAAGTTGTCGACCGACAGCAACTACGTCCGTGACGGCATCACAAAGTGGGTCCACGGCTGGCAACGCCGCCACTGGCGCACCGCCGACGGCTCGGCGGTCAAGAACATCGAGCTGTGGCAGGCGCTGCTGGCAGCGACGGCGCGGCACGAGATTGCGTGGCACTGGGTCAAGGGGCATTCGGGCGACCCGGATAACGAGCGCGCCGATGCGCTGGCGAACGAGGCGATTGTGAGATTGCGGGCGGGCTGCTGACGGCAGCTTACGCTCAACCCCGGCCACTCCGCCTGGTCCGGGTATCCCGAAACCGCCCATTGGGAGGCGGCGTACTCTTCCCGTTTCTCCACCTGCATCGGCCTATTTCGGGAAAAGATAATCGGGAACAGACTTGTGTGACGGCCGGCGTCGTCCGCGCGTTTTCCCGCTCTACGTTCGTTTGTGGGAACCCGGACCAATGGTGTAAGCTTCGCCGATGACATACAGCGTAGAAGCTATCGGGCATGTTCGTGGCGGTAGGGCTGACCCTGTTGACGACGATTGGGGGCGGAGCCGATCTATCATCGAGCTAGATCAGGCGCAGTTCGGGCCCGATGCGCTCGCCGGCGTAGAGGCGTTCAGCCACGCGGAGATCATCTTCCTGTTCGACAGAGTGCCACCCGAGAAGATCGAGACTGGCGCTCGGCATCCACGCGGTCGCAAGGATTGGCCGCTCACCGGTATTTTCGCCCAACGAGGCAAGAACCGGCCCAATCGGTTGGGTGTAACCGTGTGCAGGGTGGTGGCGGTTGAAGGCACTCGGGTAGCGCCGCTTCCCATTTCTCGATCGTTTTCGGGAAGCCGAGCGCGCCAGGCAACGGCAACCATCGTTACCTGTTTT
>CAXTTR010000477.1:0-2235 GCA_964247215.1 uncultured Sphingomonadaceae bacterium | reverse complement strand
GGCCCAAGCGCACCCGCGCCAAGGCGCTGGCGGCGTGCGTCGCGTTCGTCGACGAGCGGCTGAACGGCGACGACGGGCTCGGCGCGATCTATCCGGCCATGGCGAACAGCGTCATGATGTACGCCGCGATCGGGCTCACCCCCGACGAGACACGCCGCGCCGCCGCCCGCCACGGGGTCGAGCGGCTGCTGGTGATCAAGGACGACGAGGCCTATTGCCAGCCGTGCTTCTCGTCGGTGTGGGACACCGCGCTGGCCGCACACGCGCTGCTCGAAGCCGGCGACCCAGCGAGCGAGGCGGCCGCGCTCGCCGGGCTCGACTGGCTGATCCCGCGGCAGGAACTCACCGTGCGCGGCGACTGGGCCGAGCGGCGGCCCGATGTGCACCCCGGCGGCTGGGCGTTCCAGTACAACAACGCGCACTATCCCGACCTCGACGACACCGCCGTTATCGTCATGGCGCTCGACCGGGCGCGGCATAAGTATGGCGACCGCTTCGATACGGCGATCGAGCGCGGCGTCGAGTGGACCGCGGGGATGCAGAGCGCGGGCGGCGGCTGGGGCGCATTCGACGCCGACAACACCGACCATTACCTTAACAACATCCCGTTCGCCGACCACGGCGCGTTGCTCGACCCGCCGACGGTCGACGTCAGCGCGCGCTGCGTCTCGATGTTTGCGCAATTGGGCGAGACTGGCACGCCGCGGATCAAGGCAGCGCTCGATTACCTTTACGCCGATCAGCTCGCCGACGGCAGCTGGTTCGGGCGCTGGGGAGTAAACTACATCTACGGCACTTGGTCGGCGCTGTGCGCGCTTAACGCCGCCGGGATCGACGCCCAAGCCGAGCCGGTGCGCCGCGCAGTCTGCTGGTTCGAGCGCATCCAGAATGCCGACGGCGGTTGGGGCGAAAGCTGCGACAGCTACCGCCTCGACTACGCCGGGCATACACCGGCGGCGTCGACCGCGTCGCAGACCGCGTGGGCGCTGCTCGGGCTGCTGGCGGCGGGCGAGGCGGCGTCGCCCGCGGTGGCGCGCGGCGTCGCGTGGCTGCAGGCGAACCAGACCGCCGATGGCGACTGGCCCGAGGAGACCTACAGCGGCGGCGGCTTCCCGCGGGTGTTCTACCTGCGCTACCACGGCTACCGGCGCTATTTTCCGGTCTGGGCGCTGGCGCGCTATCGCAGCCTGAGGCGCGGCAACACCGTCAAAGTGGCGTTCGGCATGTGAGCTACCTGCTCGCCGCCACCGGGCTAAAGCGCGAGGCGAAGCTGATCGCGCGACCGGGGTTGCTGGCGGTGGCTTGCGGGGGACATGGCGCGGTGCTGGAAGCAGCGCTGGAAGCGCGGATCGCGCGCGAGCGGCCGCGGGGGGTGATGAGCGTGGGGATTGCGGGAGCGCTGGACCCGGGGTTGCGGGTGGGAGATGTCGTTACCAGTATCCATGACGCCAGCGCAGACACCCGTCGCCCCAGCGCAAGCTGGGGCCCATTGTCGAGCGAGAGCGCGCCCTATGTCGACGATGGGCCCCAGCTTGCGCTGGGGCAGCAGAGGATTTTGGAAGGTGCTGTCACCGGCGTCGACCTCGCCGTCACCACCGCCACCGCGAAGGCCGCGCTCCGCATCGCCACCGGGGCGGCCGCCGTCGACATGGAGTCGCACGTTGCCGCCCGCGTCGCCGCGCGCCACAATCTGCCGTTCGCCGCGATCCGCATCATCTCCGACACTGCGCACCACGACCTGCCGTCCGCGGCCTGCGTGCCGCTTCGAACTGACGGCAGCGTCGACCTCCCCCGCGTACTTGCCGTGCTGGCGCGTCAGCCGTTGCAGTTACCCGCGCTGCTCCGCCTCGCGCGCGACACCAATGCCGCGCTCAGGCTGCTGGCGGACTTACTCGGCCGGCTCGACAGCCTCGCGCTTGACGGGCTTCTTGGCCTTGATCTCGGCGAGCTTGGTCTCGACGTGCTTCGAGAAGACGAACTCGGCGGGACGCGCGTGGGTTAGGTCGACATCCGGAGCCATCGCGCCGCTAGTCTTGACGCCGCGGATGGCAACCATCGCGGCCTTGATCGGATGCTTGATCATGTCGGTGACCGCGGTAGCCTCGAAGCCCGAATGGACCATGCAGTTGGCGCACTTCTCGTAATTGCCGACGCCGTAGTCGTCCCACGCGGTGTTCGCCATCAGTGCGGTGTAGGTCGGCTCATAGCCCTCGCCGAGCAGGTAACACGGCTTCT
>CAXTTR010000476.1:0-2240 GCA_964247215.1 uncultured Sphingomonadaceae bacterium | reverse complement strand
AGCGTGGCAGGTGTAGGCGATGTCCTTCGATGACGCGCCGAACTCCATCGCCAGCGCCGCCTCGGCGATCATCGTGCCCGCCACCGCGCCGATGATGTGGACGCCGAGCACGCGGTCGGTTTTAGCGTCGGCGAGCACCTTAACGAAGCCTTCGGTGTCGCGGTTCGCCTTGGCCCGGCTGTTGGCGCTGAACGGGAACTTGCCGACCTTGTAGTCGATATGCGCGGTCTTCAGCTCCTCCTCGGTGCGCCCGACGGTGGCGACTTCGGGGTGGGTGTAGACGACCGCGGGAATGACGTCGTGGTTGACCAGCCCCGTCAGCCCGGCGATATTTTCGGCGCAGGCAATGCCCTCGTCCTCGGCCTTGTGCGCCAGCATCGGGCCGACGACGACGTCGCCGATGGCCCAGATGCCGGGCACCGCGGTCGAGAAATCGGCGTTGATCGGCACGCGCCCGTGACCGTCGAGCGTCAATCCAGCGGCATCGAGCGCCAGCCTGTCGGTGTTCGGGCGGCGGCCGATCGACAGCAGCACGACATCGCCGTGGATGTCCTCGCGCGGTCCTCCGGCGGCGGGCTCGACCGTCACCACCGCACCCTCGTTGGTGCGCTTCGCCTCGATGACCTTGGTCGCGGTCCGCAGCACCATGCCCTGCTTCTGCAGGATGCGCGCGAACGCGTTCGACAGCTCGATGTCCATCGCCGGCACGATCCGCGGCGCATACTCGACGACGGTGACCTTGGCCCCCAGCCGCCGCCACACCGAGCCCATCTCGAGCCCGATGTAGCCGCCGCCGATGACGATCAGGTGGCCGGGAACTTTGGGCAGCGACAACGCCTCGGTCGAGGTGATCAGCACCTCGCCGTCGGCGGTCATGCCGGGCAGCAGCGCGACTTCGGAGCCGGTGGCGATGATGAAGTTCTTCGAGGTGACCGCGCGGTCGCCGACCATGACGGTGTGCGCGTCCCGGAACGCGCCCGCGCCCTTGATCCACTCGACCTTGTTCTTCTTGAACAGGAACGCGACGCCGTCGGTCAGCTCGGCGACTGCCTTGGTCTTCTCGGCCTGCATCGCGCCCAAGTCGAGCTGGACCTCGGGGATCTTGATGCCGAACTTGGCGAGGCTGCCGTTCTTGGCGTCTTCGTAGAACTCCGACGCATGCAGCAGCGACTTCGACGGAATGCAGCCGACGTTGAGGCAGGTGCCGCCGAGCCGGTCGCGCTTTTCGATGCACGCGGTCTTCAGGCCAAGCTGTGCGGCGCGGATCGCAGCGACGTAACCGCCGGGGCCAGCGCCGATGACGACGACGTCGAAGTCAGTTTCAGGCATGCGTAGACCTCGTGACGTCAGCTGGATGTAATCACACTATTGGTAATGTCACCCCGGCGAAGGCCGGGGCCCAGGAACTCGATCGATTGAGCTTGATGGGCCCCGGCCTTCGCCGGGGTGACAGCTTATAATTGGGGTCCGCTGCGGCGATTGCAAACGCCCGAGCAATCACAAATCGACCAGCAGCCGCGTCGGGTCCTCGATCGCTTCCTTGACCCGCACGAGGAACATCACCGCCTCGCGGCCATCGACGATGCGGTGGTCGTAGCTCAGCGCGAGGTACATCATCGGGCGGATGACGATCTGCCCGTCGACGACCACCGGCCGCTCCTCGATACGGTGCATGCCGAGCACGCCCGACTGCGGCGGGTTCAATATCGGCGTCGACATCAGCGAGCCGAAGACGCCGCCGTTGGTGACGGTGAAGGTGCCGCCCTGCAGGTCCGCCAGCGCCAGCTTGCCGCTTTGCGCGCGCTTGCCGAAGTCGGCGATGGCCTTCTCGATCGCCGCGAAATTGTGCTTGTCGGCATCCTTGAGCACCGGCACGACGAGCCCGCCGGGCGACGACACTGCGACGCCGATGTCGGCGTAATCGTGATAGACGATCTCATCGCCCTCGATCGCCGCGTTGACCGCGGGTACGTCGCGCAGCGCCAAGACCGCGGCCTTTACGAAGAACGACATGAAGCCGAGCCGGACGCCGTGCTTCTTCTCGAACAGGTCCTTGTAGCGCGCCCGCGTCGCCATCACTGCGGTCATGTCGACGTCGTTGAACGTCGTCAGCATCGCGGCGGTGTTCTGCGCCTCCTTCAGCCGTCGCGCGATCGTCTGGCGCAGCCGCGTCATGCGCACGCGCTCCTCGTGGCGGCCGGCTTGCTCAGGCAGCGCAGGCATCGAGGGCCGAGGCGCGG
>CAXTTR010000475.1:0-2241 GCA_964247215.1 uncultured Sphingomonadaceae bacterium | reverse complement strand
ATCCATCTGCGCGACCGCAACGGTGCTCATCCGACCAAGATCCTTGGCACTGCCGTGCCAGGCACCGTACCCGAGCCGGCAACGTGGGCGCTGATGCTGGCCGGCCTTGGTGCGGCTGGAACCGCGCTGCGCCGCCGCCGGTCGAGCCTGGGCAGCGTCGCGGCGTAGACTTGGGGCCGTCCCGTTCTCAGACGGTGGCGCACTGTCGCACGATGGTCGCGGCCGTCGCAGTCGTCATCCGATCGCCGCCGCGACCTCGGGCGACAGCCACTTCAGCGGGCCGTTGACGCGCCAGACCTCGCGGCCGTGCGCGTCGTACAGGACCGATACCGGCAAGCCCTTGGCATCATAGCTCTGCGGCAGGTTGCCCGGCTGGTCGAGATACGGTGTCAGATGCGTGAACTTGCCGGGCGTGAAATATTTGTCGACGGCGCGCCAGCCTTCGAGGTCGGCGCTGATCGGCAGCACCGTCAGCCGGCCGGCGCGCGCCTTCGCGAGTGCATCGAGCTCGGGCATCTCGGCCTTGCACGGCGCGCACCACGTCGCCCACAGATTGACCAGCACCGGATGGCCGCGGAACGCCGCTAGGCTCGTCGGCTTGCCGCCCTTAGCCTCGAACGGTGTCGTTGGCGCGGCGGTGCCAGCATGCGACCGGTCGAGCTTACTCAGCGGCGCGGCTTGCGACGCCACCGGCTTTCGCATATCCGCAGCCGCAAGGCCGGTCGCCGCGATACCAGCCCACAGGAGCGATCCGATAGCCACGCGCAATGCCAGTTCCAATCCGTTGTGGGGCGGCCGTTTCGGCGCGGGGCCGGCGGCGGTGATGCGCGAGATAAACGCCTCGCTGCCGGTTGACCAGCGGCTGTGGCAGCAAGACCTCGCAGGGTCGAAGGCGCATGTCGCGATGCTCGGCGAAACCGGCATCCTCAGCCGCGCCGACGCGGCCAGGATCGACGCCGGGCTCGACTTCATCCACGCCAGCTTCTTCGACAAGGAGACGCGCGCGTTCAAGGGTCTGGGCGAGGTGGCGGACGACGTCGAGGACATTCACATGTTCTTCGAAAGCCGTCTTACCGAGATCGTCGGCCCGGTCGGCGGCCGCCTGCACACGGCGCGCTCGCGCAACGACCAGGTCGCCACCGGCTTCAAGCTGTGGGTGCGCGACGCGATCGACAGGATCGACGCCGGGCTGGCGGCGTTCCAGTCGGCGCTGCTGGCCCGCGCTGGCGAACATGCGGCGAGCGTCATGCCGGGCTTCACGCACCTGCAGATCGCGCAGCCGGTGACGCTCGGTCATCACCTGATGGCCTATGTCGAGATGACCCGGCGCGACCGCGGGCGCTTCGCCGATGCGCGCACCCGGCTCAACGAATGCCCGCTTGGTGCGGCCGCGCTGGCCGGGACCGGTTTCCCGATCGACCGGCAGATGACGTCCGACGAACTCGGCTTCGACCGGCCGACGGCGAACTCGCTCGACAGCGTCTCGGACCGCGATTTCGCGCTCGAGTTCCTCAGTGCCGCCGCGATGACCGGGCTGCATCTGTCGCGGCTGGCGGAGGAGATCATCCTGTGGGCGAGCCAGCCGTACGGCTTCGTGCACCTGCCCGATGAGTATTCGACCGGCTCGTCGATCATGCCGCAAAAGCGCAACCCCGACGCGGCCGAGCTGGTGCGGGGGCATAGCGGGCGGCTGATCGGCTGCCTGACCGCGCTCGCGGTGACAATGAAGGGCCTGCCGCTCGCTTATTCGAAGGACATGCAGGACGACAAGCCGCCGGTGTTCGAGGCGTACGACCTGCTGGCGCTGAGCCTCGCCGCGATGACCGGCATGGTGAGCACGCTGGCCTTCGACACCGCCCGGATGCGCGCCGTCGCAGCGGCGGGCTTCTCGACCGCGACCGACCTCGCCGACTGGCTGGTACGCGAGGCCGGCGTGCCGTTCCGCGAAGCGCACCACATCACCGGACAGGCCGTGCGCGCCGCCGAAGCCGCGGGCACGGGGCTCGCCGAGCTGCCGCTGGCGACACTGCAGGCCATCGACCCGCGCCTCGACGCGCGCGTGTTCGATGTGCTCTCGGTCGAGACGTCGGTCGCCAGCCGGACCAGCTACGGCGGTACCGCGCCCGCCAGCGTCAGGGCAGCGGTCGCGGCGGCGCAGGCACCGGTATGAAGTACGCGCTCCTCGCCGTGCTGCTGCTCGCCGCGTGCGGCAAGCAGGGCGAACTGATGCCGCGCCCCGGC
>CAXTTR010000474.1:0-2249 GCA_964247215.1 uncultured Sphingomonadaceae bacterium | reverse complement strand
CGATTATGCCGGGGTCGTAACGTGGCTGCGGCAGCCTGTCGCTGCGATACCGATGCTACTGCTTATCTTAAGCGTCTTCTGGCATTTCCGCCTCGGCATGCAGATATTGATCGAAGATTATTTGCATGTCGAAGGCACCAAGCTGCTCGCTTTGCTCGCGCTCAATTTCTATGCGCTCGCGGGCGGTGCGGCGGCGGTGTTCGCAGTGCTGAAGATCGCGCTTGCGGCATAGGTTAAGCTCGCGCTGTAAGCGCGAAACGGAGTTCGACGGATGGCCGAAGCAGCGTACAAGATCATCGATCACACTTATGACGCGGTTGTCGTCGGGGCTGGCGGCAGCGGCTTGCGCGCTGCGATGGGCATCGCCGAGACCGGGCTCAAGGTCGCCTGCATTACCAAGGTCTTTCCGACGCGCAGCCACACCGTCGCGGCGCAGGGCGGTATCGCCGCGAGCCTCGGCAACATGGGCCCCGACCATTGGCAGTGGCACATGTACGACACCGTCAAGGGCTCCGACTGGCTCGGCGACCAGGACGCGATCGAATATCTATGCCGCGAAGCCCCCGCCGCCGTTTACGAGCTCGAGCATTTCGGCGTGCCATTCAGCCGGACCGAGGAGGGCAAGATCTACCAGCGCGCCTTTGGCGGCATGACGCAGGACATGGGGAACGGCCCCCCGGCGCAGCGCACCTGCGCCGCCGCCGACCGCACCGGCCACGCGATGCTGCACGCGCTCTACCAGCAGAGCCTCAAGCACGACACCGACTTCTTCATCGAGTATTTCGCCATCGACCTCATCATGGTGAACGGCGAGTGCAAGGGCGTCATCGCGCTCAACATGGAAGACGGCACGATTCACCGCTTCCGCAGCCACTCGGTCGTACTCGCCACCGGCGGCTACGGCCGCTGCTATTTCTCGGCGACCAGCGCGCACACCTCGACCGGCGACGGCGGCGGCATGGCGATCCGCGCCGGGGTGCCGATGCAGGACATGGAGTTCGTGCAGTTCCACCCGACCGGCATCTACGGTGCGGGCGTGCTGATCACCGAAGGCGCGCGCGGCGAGGGCGGCTATCTGACCAACAAGGACGGCGAGCGCTTCATGGAGCGCTATGCCCCGCATGCCAAGGACCTGGCCAGCCGCGACGTCGTCAGCCGCTCGATGGCGATGGAGATCCGCGAAGGCCGCGGCGTCGGGGGCGAAGGCGACCACATCAACCTGCACCTCAACCACATCGACCCCGCTGTGCTCGCCGAACGCCTGCCGGGTATCTCCGAGACCGCGAAGATCTTCGCCGGGGTCGACGTGACGCGCGAGCCGATCCCGGTGACGCCGACCGTCCACTACAACATGGGCGGTATCCCGACGAATTATCACGGCGAGGTCGTCACGCTGAAGGACGGCGACCCTGACTCGGTCGTCCCCGGGCTGTTCGCGGTCGGCGAGGCGGCGTGCGTCTCGGTGCACGGGGCCAACCGCCTCGGCTCGAACTCGCTGATCGACCTCGTCGTCTTCGGCCGCGCCACCGCGCACCGCATCGGCAAGACGATCGCGCCGATGACCGCGCACGCGACGCTGCCCAAGGACAGCGCCGACTTCGCGCTCGGGCGCTTAGACGCCTACCGCCACTCGAAGGGCGGCTCGCCGACGGCGGCGGTGCGCCTCGCGATGCAGAAGACGATGCAGTCGAACGCCGGGGTGTTCCGCACGTCCGAAGTGCTCGACGAGGGTGTTCGCAAGATCGACGCCGTCTATCAGCGCATGGCCGACATCGGCATCGCCGACCGCAGCATGATCTTCAACACCGACCTGATCGAGACGCTCGAGCTCGACAACATGATCGGCCAGGCCGTGCTGACCATGCACATGGCGCAGAACCGCCACGAAAGCCGCGGCGCCCACATGCACGAAGACTTCCCCAAGCGCGACGACGACACGTGGATGAAGCATTCGCTGGGCTGGTTTAGGGATGGTGGGGTCAAGCTGGAGCAGCGGCCGGTGCATTCGTACACGCTGACCGAGGATATTGCGTATATCAAGCCGAAGGCGCGGGTTTATTGAGATTGTGATTGAAGTTCCGACGTTCGATGAACTGATGTGGCCTGCGATTGTCGCACTTAGAGAGAGTGGAGGGTCGGCGTCGAACGAAGAACTTCTCTCCTTGGTCACTGAGCAGGCACACGTTCCGGACGATCTAGGCTCAGGACTCATTGATTACAGCCAGAAGATGACGGTTGCGGCGATGCAG
>CAXTTR010000473.1:980-2251 GCA_964247215.1 uncultured Sphingomonadaceae bacterium | reverse complement strand
GGGTATACCGAGACTCCTAGTTGAGGCCGGGCGCGAGAAGATCGGTTGCAGTACCAATCCAATGTCGCGCGCAGCGCGCACGATGTCGCCCGGCGCTGGAGTGGGCGCGGCCGGAGCGGCGAGCCCCTCACCGACTGGCGGTGGAGCGGCCGCTACAACAATGACTTCGTGCCCGCCGCGGGGCTGCCCGTCTGCCATGCCCATCGTGCTTCCCGTTCCACCCTGATGCAACACCCTTAGTGAGGGCGATGAAACCGCGGACGCGCGCGCCAGTATGTAGACGAACGTTTTGGCCTGCCAGTCATCGCCGGTCCAGGGCCGCGAATCTGGCCCGCCACCGCCGTGGGACTCCAGCGTCATCCCGGCGCTGATCAGCACGACGTGGCCGATCCGGCTCGGAACGTCTTGCGGGCGCAGGAAGGCGATGCGAATGAGGTCGTCGTCCCTGCCGGCGTCGAGGACGCTGGAGGCGGCGAAACCTTGCGCCCGCACCCAATCGTGCTGCACGACGGAGCCGTCTGGGAACGGCGCCGGCGGATTGGTTGCGAGCCGCACCGTCTCGCGCACGAAGCCACTGCAATCCACCTGTGTGAAATCTCGGCCCGGAACGGCGTCATGGAACGGCACCTTCTTGCCCAGCCCATAGGTGACGCGCGGGTGCGACGTCGTACAGGCGTTCAGGAAGCGTTTGGCTGCGTCGACGTCGAATGTGAGTAGCGGTGGCGTGCCGTGTGGGGCCTGAGCAGCGGGGGCAGCGTCGGCCGCAATCGGGGCGCCAAGATTGGCGAGAACCCGCGCGGTATCGAAATCGGCGGTGTCGTTGTTCTCGCCTTCGGCTGGCACTGCCGGATCGATGGTACTTGGCGCCGGCGAAGGCGCTGACGGGGTGGCGAGGTCTGGCGCAACCAGGATTGGCGCGGCAGGAGAGGCAGCTTCGGCGACGCCTTCCTCGCAGAATGGCAGGAGCCGCATTACGTCACGCGCATATTGCTCCGCATTAGGACCGGAGCCATTGTAGGCACGCACAGCGTCCTGCAGATCTCCGGTGGCTGCAAACTTCTGCTTCAGCTCGCCAACGGCGCGGCTAACGCACTCGGTGAAGTTGTGCCAGAGCTTGTTGCGAAAGAATTTTTCGTCGGTTCGAACAGCCTGCAAATCATACTGAAAAAGGCCATAGCCTTTGTAAACCATCTTGTCGGCCGGCAAGCCGCGGGCGGCGCGGGCGTTGTTCGTCTCGTCAATCAGGAGCTTGGTGAAGGCATCGCCATAGG
>CAXTTR010000473.1:0-970 GCA_964247215.1 uncultured Sphingomonadaceae bacterium | reverse complement strand
AGGCGGAACTGCGCCGTGTTGATTGGAAAGGCGCTCCGCGGCGCGTTCGGGACGTCGCCGCTAGCGTCATAGACGGCGAGAGCAAGGATCTGATCGGGAGTCTTGTTCGGCGTGAGTGGGAGCCAATAGCCGCCGGCCTCGCGGCACGCGATCGCGCAGAGCAGGGGCACGATAAATGGGGTGGCGTGCAGCGCATCGGTCATTTCGGCTCGAAAATGGCCAACCAACCAGCGCGAGACGCCCTTTGCTATTTCCCCTTCCGTGCCTGCCGGGCTCGACAGTGAGTTAAACTTCGCGATCTCTCCAGTAGCTTCGTTCCCGCTCACAGCTCTTCTTCCCTATCTTCTGGTTCATTGCACAGGCATTATGCCTACGCTGATCCGACCCGGCGGTCGGGCAGCGGGGCGCATGACGCCCACCGCGTTTGGTGATGCCGAGGCTGCGTTTCGCCCGCCCGGGGCACCGGCCTGGACGGAAGCTTCCAGCTTGTCAGTCAGCACTGAGGAAATAGTAGAAAGGATGTTGCTGACCTGCGCGGCCTGCTTGAACATTGGGTTGGCGTCGCCGTTGGCGAGCAAGGGTGATGGGGTCAGTGCGCTCAGCGCGGTGGCAGTCTTTTTTCGCTGGTCCGGGCTTGATGGCGGCTGATCGGATCGGAATAGCCAGTACAGCGCGGCTAGCTCATTATAGGTCAGCGCCATTCCGCCCTTGGTGATGTTGCCAAGGCTCACCTCAAAAGAAGTCACCAGCGAGAGGTTAAACGCCTGATCGTTCGAAACCGTGACAGATCCGTTCTTGATGGCATCGCGGGAAAGATTAAGGATATGTTGGACCTCGCAGATGGACTGCACATCCATAATCGTGGATATTGCGCTGGAGAATGTGTAGGCAGTGCGCCGCTCCGGCGCGAGAGCGGCGTCGCGAGCAATGCCGAGCGCGCGGAGGGTCAGATCCTGCACCGCCTCTACGT
>CAXTTR010000472.1:0-2252 GCA_964247215.1 uncultured Sphingomonadaceae bacterium | reverse complement strand
GAGATGACGGCCGGCGCGGTCGGCGCGATCGGGGCGGTCGCGGCCGGTCGCGGGCGCTTCACCGAACCCCGCCAGGCGCCCGCCGTCGAATTGGATCAGCGCCCACGCGATCAGCATCCCGATCGCCGCCAGCCCGAAGCCTGCCCACCAGCCGAACGCCACGGCGAGAATCGGGCATAATATCTGCGAGCCGATCGAGCCGAGGTTGATGCCCATGTAGAAGATCGTGAACCCCGCATCGCGCCGCCGGTCACCCTCGGCATAAAGCGCGCCGACCATCGTCGAGATGTTGGGCTTGAAGAAGCCGTTCCCGACGCACACCGCCGACAACGCCAGCAGCATGATTGCGACGTAAAGCGGCGAACGCTCGGCGTCGGACTGGAAGTCCGCTTTGGCGAGCGTCCGGGCGACCCCGCCGCCGGGGTGCAGCAGTGCCACCGAGCCATCGTCGTTGCCCCTGATCCGCAGCCGCGCACCGTGATCGACGACGAAGTGCGCTTCGCTGCCGCCGGTTGTCTCGACCGCGACGGCATGACGGACGCCGTCGAACGTCGCCACCGGTTGCGCCGCATCGCCGCCGAAGCACAGCACGAAATAGCCGACCGACATGACGAGCGCGCCGAACTTGACCGCGCGCTTCGATCCGAGCACCCGGTCGGCGATCAGCCCGCCGATAAACGGTGTCAGATAGTTCAGGCTGAGGTACGCGCCGTACATCCCGCCCGCGGCCTTGTCGCCGTAGACGAAGTGCTTGGTCAGATATAGCACCAGCAGCGCCCGCATGCCGTAAAAGCCGAAGCGCTCCCACATTTCGGTGGTGAACAGCCGCGCCAATTGCCGGGGGTGACCGAACCATAGCCCGTCGGCCGCTGCGAGTGTCGCCATGCTGCTCCCTGCCGCTCGCTCGAACGGCGAACGTTGCGGCTACACTAGCGCGGCGCGCGGCGAAGGAAAGGGGGCGTGGACCCCTGCCCTCAGTTCTTGGCGCTCGCCGGCTTGGTCGGCACCTCGGCGGCAGCGGTTTTCGCTACCGGTACCGGCGTTGCGATCGCCACTTCGAGCCGCTTCGCCGCCGCACACTCGCCCGCGCACAGCGTCTTGATGCGCGCCAGATTGGCCCTGGCGCGCTCGACCGCGCCGCGCGATACGAGGGCCTTGCCCTGATCTTCGAGCGCAGCGAGGTCGTTGGGATCGAGCGCCAGCGCCTCGCGGTAGTATTTGATCGCGCGGCCGGGCAGCCCTTCGGCGACATAGGCGTGCGCCAGACCGACGAACGCATGGCTGTTCTTCGGGTCAACGGCCAGCGCCGTCTCGAACGCGTCGATTGCCGCCGCGGGCTGATTACGGTCGAGCGCCGCCTGCCCGGTCGCGGTCCAGCGCAGCGACAGCGGCGCAATCGTGTCCGCGCCGGTCGCGGCACTCGCCATGGCTGCCACACCGGCAACAGTGCAAGCCGCGAGCATCCCGAGCGCCAGTGTTATCGTGCGCTTCCGGTAAGTGTTGGTCATCATTGCCTCTTCAAACATCGCGGCAGCGTATCAGACCCTTACTAACGAAGCGACGTAGAATCCGTCGCACCCGTGCTGCAGCGGCGTCAGCACATTCCCGATCCCGGGGTGCCCCGGCCCGGCAAGCTGGAGCGGTTCGACCTGCCACCCCGCATTCCCGCGCCCGAACGCCGCAACCTGCGCCTCGCCTTCCTCAGGCAACAACGAGCAGACGACGTAGACCAGCCGACCGCCCGGCTTGACCAGCCGCGAGCCGAGGTCGAGCAGCCGCGCCTGCTCAGCGGTCAGCCGGTCGAGCCGCGGCGGCGTCAACCGCCAGCGCGCCTCGGGATTGCGCCGCCACGTCCCCGTGCCCGAGCACGGCGCGTCGACCAGCACGACATCGGCGGCGCGTTCGAGATTGTGCAGCCGCTCCCATTCGCGCCCCGGGTCGAGCAGCCGCGCCTCGATGATCGTCGCGCCCGCCCGTGCAGCGCGCGGCGCGAGCCGGTCAAGGCGGCCGCGGTCGGTATCGGCGGCGATCAGCACGCCGTCGTTGGCCATCGCCGCCGCGAGCGCCAGTGTCTTGCCGCCTGCCCCGGCGCACAGATCGATGACGGTCATGCCCGCGCCGACGCCGCACGCCAGCGCCGCAAGCTGGCTGCCCTCGTCCTGAATTTCGATCCGGCCGTCGCGGAAGGCGGCACTTGCCTCGACCGCAAACGGCTCGGTGGCGCGCAAGCCATCGGGTGCATAGGGTGTCCG
>CAXTTR010000471.1:0-2262 GCA_964247215.1 uncultured Sphingomonadaceae bacterium | reverse complement strand
CGCAGGCGGCGATCGCGCTCGGCTTCTACGCGTTCCTGCTGTTCGCCTCCAACCCGTTCGCGCGGATGATCCCGGCACCGGCGGACGGGCTCGGGCTCAACCCGCTGCTCCAGGATCCCGGCTTGGCGTTTCATCCGCCGACGCTCTACATCGGCTATGTCGGCTTTTCAGTGGCGTTTGCGTTTTCGGTTGCGGCGCTGATCGAGGGACGGGTCGATGCGGCGTGGGCGCGCTGGGTCCGGCCGTGGGTACTAGCGGCGTGGATCAGCTTGACCTGCGGCATCGCGCTCGGCTCGTTTTGGGCCTATTACGAGCTTGGCTGGGGCGGCTGGTGGTTTTGGGATCCAGTCGAGAATGCGAGCCTGATGCCGTGGCTGATGGGCACCGCGCTGCTTCATTCGGCACTGGTCGTCGAGCGCCGCGGCGCGCTCGTCAGCTGGACCGTGCTGCTAGGCATTCTGACCTTCTCGCTCAGTTTGATCGGTACCTTCCTCGTGCGCTCGGGTATCCTGACCTCGGTGCACGCGTTCGCGGTCGACCCCGCGCGCGGAGTTTTCATTTTAGCGATCCTGATCGGCACGACGGGGTTAGCTTTAGCACTGTTCGCGTGGCGCGCCCCGGCGATGAAGTCGGGGGCATTGTTCTCAAGTGTCAGCCGCGAGGCCGGGCTCACACTCAACAACCTGTGTCTAATGGCGGCGACCGCGGTGGTATTCCTCGGCACGTTCTACCCCGTGATCATCGACGCGCTGCACAGCGACAAGATTTCGGTTGGGCCGCCTTATTACCGGATGACCTTTACGCCGATCGTCGCGGTGCTGCTGGTGCTGGTGGCGTTCGGTCCGATGCTGACGTGGAAGCGCGATAGCCTCGATGCCGTGCTGCAGCGGTTGCGGCTGCCGTTGGTGATCGCCGGTGTCGCGCTAGCCGTGGCCCTCGTCGCGTTCGGGATTGCCAACGTGCTCGCCGCGCTCGGGATGGCGCTGGCGGCGTGGCTGATCGCGGGCGCGGTTGCGGTGCTGGCGCGGCGCTGGCGGCCGGGCAGCTTTGAGCGCAGCAGCTTTGTACGGCTAGTGCGGACAACTCCGTTCGCCACCTACGGCCTCGTGCTGGCACATGCCGGGCTCGGCGTTACCGTTGCCGGCGTGTCGGTGATGGCGGCGTGGCAAAGCGCGAAGATTATCGTGATGACGCCGGGTGAGGTGGTCGCGCTCGACCGCGCGCAAGTCCGCCTCGACGACGTGCGGTCGATCACGGGGCCGAACTATCTGGCGACTGCGGCGCGCTTCACCGTGCAGCGCGGCAGCAGCGTCGTGCCGTTGACGTCGGAGCGGCGCTTCTATCCCGCCAGCCGCTCGCAGACGACAGAGGCAGGCATCGACGGCGGCGTTTTAGGCAACATCTATCTGGCGATCGGTGAGCCCGACAAGCGCGGGGGCATCGTCGTCCGGATGTACCATCACCCGCTGGTCGGCTGGATCTGGAGCGGCGCGCTGCTGATGGCGCTTGGCGGCTGCGCTTCACTCAGCGACCGGCGTTTCCGGATCGGCGCAGCGCGGGCAGCCAGCATCCCGACAGGGCTCGCACTGGCATGATGCGGCTGCTGTTTGTGCTGCCGGTACTGCTGTTCATCGGCATCGCCGGGTTTTTCGCGCTCGGCCTGACACACGATCCGTCAAAGCTGCCGTCGGCGCTGATCGACAAGCCCTTGCCGGCATTCGAGCTGGCCGGGCTGAGCGCGTCGTTACCGGGCTTCAGCAATGCGGCATTTACCGGCCAGCCCAAGCTGCTCAATGTCTTCGCTTCATGGTGCGCCGCCTGTCCCGGCGAGAACCCTATGCTCGACCGCATCGCCCATGAAGGAGTGCCGGTCTATGGTCTCAATTGGAAGGACGAACCCGCCGCCGCGAGCGCTTGGCTGGCCAAGTTCGGCAATCCGTATACGCGCGTCGGCAGCGACCCCGGCGCGCGTACCGGGATCGACCTCGGGGTGACCGGCGTGCCTGAAACGTTCGTCGTCGATAAGCGTGGCCGCGTTCGCTACAAGCAAGTCGGACCGATCAGCGCCGCCGACTGGGATGACGTGTTGAAGCCGATGCTCGCCAGACTTCGGATCGAAGCGTGATGCTGCTGCTCAGGCTATTGTTTGCGGGAGTAACGGCGCTGCTGCTTGCAGGTCCGGCGTTCGCCGTGCTGCCCGACGAGATGCTTGCTAACCGGCAACTCGAGGCGCGAGCGCGTGTCATCAGCCAGCAATTGCGC
>CAXTTR010000470.1:0-2265 GCA_964247215.1 uncultured Sphingomonadaceae bacterium | reverse complement strand
CCACGACGCGGGGCTGGCGGTGGTGCTGGCGCTGCCCGCGGTCGAGGGCGTCACCTGGCCCGGCGAGCGGGTCACGGCGGGGGTGGTCGAGCCTCCTGCGCCGGATTGGGTGATCTGAGAGCGTTGCGTCAGACCGCTCCCGCCCTCAAAACGACTTCGACAGCGTTAACCCGTACGTCCGCGGGTCCCCCGGCTGCCCGGCGATCAGGCCGGTGCTGCCCGATTGCGTGGTCAGCAGGTCGAAATAATCCTGGTTGAACGCGTTGCGGACCCAGGCGAATACGTTGACGCTCCCCGCCGCCTTGTAGCCGAGGCGGAAGTTGCTGAGGCTGTAGCCGTTCACGTACATATACGCGCTCGGGGACGGGTTGGACGAGAAGCGCGAGCGGTAGCTGCCGTCATAGCCGAGGTAGAATTGCCCGTCGCCGCCGAGCAATCGCCCCGGTATGTCATATTCCGCGCCGAACGAGGCCGCCCATTTTGAAATGCCCGGCAGCACCTGGCCGGAGATGTCGCAAAAGGCGGGGCTCACCCCCGGCGTACCCGCCGCCGCCGTCGCGCCGGTCGGGTTGCCCGCGGCGTCGAGTAGCTGCGCGGTGCCGCCGGTCAGCTCGGGCGGGCATGGCGCGTTCTTGAAGCTCACATATTTGGCATCGGTGAACGCGCCATTGGCATACACGTTGAGATGCCCGGTCGGACGGAACGCGGTGTCGACCTCGACGCCCCGCGTGCGAACCTTGTCCGCATTGGCGAGATAGCCGCGGATCACGCTGGTCTGGAGATTGTTGACCGTCGCCTGATAATCGCCGATCTCGGTCCAGAACGCGGCGACGTTCGCGGTGATGCGCCGGTCCGCGAGCTGCGTCTTGAGCCCCAACTCGTAATGGTTGACCCGCTCGGGCTTGACGGTCGCGGTCGACAGCAGCGGCAGGTTGGTAATGGGGTCGAGCGGCAGGCCGGACAGGTTGATGCCCCCTGATTTATAGCTGCGCGCATAGGTGGCGTAGCCGTGCACGTCGGGGCTGAAATCATAGGCGGCGGTGATGTCGCCCGACAGGTTCCAGTTGTGGAAGCGCGGCTGGTAGCTTTGCGGTGACAGCACCCCGCACTGGTCCTTCACCACCACATTCTTCTGCGCGGCGAGCGAGCAGTCGAGCACCGCGCCGCTGCCAGTGGTCACGACCGAATTGTAGTAGCCGGTCTTCTGGTCATAGTTGAGCCGCAGCCCCGGCGCGACAGAGAAGCGGTCGGTTGCGTGCCAGGTCAGCTTGCCGAACAGCGCCGCGCTGGTGTTGCGCAGCCCGTTGGGCGTGGTCGCGGTCAGCCCGTTCAGCACCGCCGGGTTCTTCGCGTCGGCGCCCGTCGGGTTGAGCAGGAACGCGCTCGCCGCCGCGCCCTGGACCTGCAACCCCTGCGTGTCGATCTTCTGATGGAAATAGAAGGCGCCCACGACATAGTCGATCGGGTGCGTGCCATCGGACGCGAGCCGCAGCTCCTGGCTGACCTGCTCCTGCTGCGAAGGGTTGGCGGACACGGTGGTGATCGGCAGGCCGATGAAGTCGCGGTCGTTCGACGGCAGCCAGTGCCAGAAGCGATACGCGCTGACCGAGGTCAGCGTCGCGCCGCCGAGCCGCCAGTTGGCGAGCACCGACACGCCGCCCAGTTCCTGCTCCGCGCGCAAGGGTGTGTCGACATCGGTCAGCCGCGCGAACGGGTCGATCGAGGGCACCTGATACCCCTGCGCGGCGGCGAGCGCGGCGTATTGCCGGTTGAGCGGCCGCTGCGTCGGCGAAACGCGGGCGTAATATTGCACGCAGCAATCGGGGTTTTGGTGGTTGTAATCCGCCGACAGCGTCAGGTCGAACGCGGCGCTCGGCTTCCACAACAGCTGACCGCGAAAGCTCGCATTGTCCTGCGCGTTCTCATCGTCGCGCTGGCGCGTGTTGTAGATCGTGCCGCGCCGCGTCGTGACGGAGGCGGACAAGCGCAGCGCGAGCTTGTCGGCGACCAGCGGCCCCGACGCCGACACCTTGCCCTGAAAGAAGTCGTAATTGCCCCCGGTCAGCTCGACCCGCGCCTCCGGCGTGAAGCTGGGTGCGCGCGTGTAGATATTGATCGCGCCCGCAGTGGTGTTCTTGCCGTACAGCGTCCCCTGCGGCCCGCGCAGGATCTCGATCCGGTCGGTGTCGGTGAAGTCAAACGTCGCCGAAGCGATGCGGCTGTAATAGACCTGGTCGACATAGATGCCGACGCCCTGCTCGATGC
>CAXTTR010000469.1:0-2292 GCA_964247215.1 uncultured Sphingomonadaceae bacterium | reverse complement strand
GGGCTGTTGTATCTCGCCTTTTCGGTGTTCTCGGCCTTCCTGACCTTCGGCGCGACGGGCCTGCCCAGCCCTGGCGCAACCATTGCACTGCCCGGTGCCGGAACGCTGATCATTCAGTCGATCAGCGGCGCCTTGCTGACGCTGCTGACCACGGTCGGCTTCACCGCGATCTACGCCGAGCTGCGCGCCGTCAAGGAAGGCGCGAGCGGGGCCAGCCTCGCCAACATCTTTGCGTAAGCCGATGACAGCGCTGCGCTCCGCTCCAAACGCTGCAGCGTCCGATCCGGATGCCGACTGGAGCCTGCCGGGGTGGCTTTATACCGACCTCGAATACTTCGCGGCCGAATGCGAGGCGGTGATCCGGCCGTCGTGGCAGATCATCTGCCATGTCAGCGATGTCGCCAGCCCCGGCGACTTCCACACGATCGACTACCTCGGCGAGAGCGTCATCGTCGTGCGCGGTCACGACGGCGAGTTGCGCGCCTTCGTCAACGTCTGCCGCCACCGCGCCATGCGGCTCGTCGAAGGTCCTAACGGCTGTGCGAAGAAGCTGGTCTGCCCGTACCACGCCTGGGCTTACGAGCTCGACGGGCGGTTAAGCGGCGTGCCGATGCGCGGCGACTATCCGGCGCTGCGGCTGGAGGATAATGGCCTCGCGTCGGTCGGCCTTGAGGTCTGGCGCGGCTTCGTCTTCGTCCGGCTCGAAGACCGCGGCGGACCGTCGGTGGCGGGGATGATGGCCCCCTATGAGGAGCAGATCGCGCCGTACCGCTTCGAGGCGATGGTGACGATCAGCCCGGTTCGGGCGCGCGAGCGGGCGGTCAACTGGAAGAACGTCGGCGATAACTACTCGGACAACCTGCACATCCCGGTCGCGCATGACGGGCTGACGCGGCTGTTCGGCAACTCGTACGCGATCGAAGCCGAGCCGTGGGTCGACAAGATGTCGGGGCAGCTCGCCGACCGCCCATCGGCGAATGGCTGGGAACGGTTTTATGAGGCGCACCTGCCGCGCGTCGATCATCTGCCCGCGGCTAACCAGCGGCTGTGGCTGTACTTCAAGCTGTGGCCGAACATGGCGTTCGATCTCTACCCCGACCAGATCGACTTCATGCAATGGTTGCCGCTGACCCCGACGACAACGCTGCTGCGCGAGATGGCGTTCGCCTTGCCCGATGATCGCCGCGAGATGAAACTCGTGCGCTACGCCAACTGGCGGATCAACCGCGTCGTCAACGCCGAGGACACGTGGCTGATCGAGCGCGTCCAGGCGGGCATGGCGTCTCGCAGCTATACCGCCGGGCCGATCGGCCGGAGCGAGGTCTGCCTGCGCAGCTTCGCGCGCAAGATTCGCGCGGCGATCCCCGAAGCGCGGCTGCACCGCGCGCCGCCGCCGGGCTGGAGCAAGCGGCCGCGCGTCGTTGGAGAGGCACTGTGACCAAGGCTTACGACGCGCTTATCATCGGCGGCGGCCACAATGGGCTGGTCTGCGCCTTCTATCTCGCGCGCGCCGGGCTGAAGGTGCGCGTCCTCGAACGGCGGCACGTCGTCGGCGGCGCGGCAGTGACCGAGGAGTTCCACCCCGGCTTCCGCAACTCGACGGCGAGCTACACCGTCAGCCTGCTTAGGCCAAAGGTGATCAGGGACATGCGGCTGCACGAGCGCGGCTGGCGGGTGATCGAGCGGACGATCTCGAACTTTCTGCCGCACGATGGCGGTTACATCAAACTCGGCGGCGGCACGGCGCGGACGCAGGCCGAGTTCGCGCGCTTCTCGAAGAAGGATGCCGAAACCTTCCCGAAGTACGAAGCCGCACTCGAACGCGTCGCGGGCGTGCTGCGCGCCATGGCGCTGCGCACCCCGCCGAACGCCGGCGGCGGCATCCGCGCGCTGCTTACCGCGGCGGCGCAGGGTCGCCAGCTCGCGGGCATGGATATCGAGGCGCAGCGCGACGTCATGGACCTGTTCGTACGGTCGGCGCGCGATTTCCTCGATGGCTGGTACGAGAACGACTATGTCAAAGGCGCGTTCGGCTTCGACGCCGTCGTCGGGGCCTATGCCAGCCCCGACACTCCGGGGTCGGCGTATGTGCTGCTCCACCACGTCTTCGGCGAGGTCAACGGCAAGCTCGGCATGTGGGGGCACAGCGTCGGCGGCATGGGTGCGATCACGCAGTATATGGCCGAAGCCTGCATCGAAGCGGGTGTCGAGATCAGCCTCGAAGCGCCGGTTGCCAAGGTGCTGGTCGACGGTGGTAAGGTAGCGGGTGTCTGTCTGGAAGGCGGCGAGGAG
>CAXTTR010000468.1:0-2293 GCA_964247215.1 uncultured Sphingomonadaceae bacterium | reverse complement strand
CTACAATACCACCACCAGCCCCAACAGCAGCGGTGCATTGCGTCCAATCGTGCCGAAGGTGCGCGACATCACGCGCCCCATCTCGAAGCGTTCGCCGGTCATCGGAATGCTAGCCATAATGCGCTACCCCTCATTGTGCCCGCGCCGAACATTCAGCATATCGCGGAGCTTGTCGAGAGCGGGATAGACTGCTCTAGTCGATTTGGGCGGCTAATCTGCGGGGGGCTCAGTTGACAGCGGTGAGCGGAGGCGATGCGGCGCGAAGCGCGGCGCTCGACGCGGCGCAGCGGCAGCTCGTCGACGACGGCGTTGTGCAACTTGCGCTGCCCAGCAACGCGCCGCCGCCGGTGCCCGAGTGGTGGACAGCATTCACGCGCTGGCTCGATCGCGGCAGTCCTTATTGGCACTATTTCAAATATTTACTGTGGGCGGCGCTGGCAATTGGTGCCGTGCTGCTTGCGCTTGCCCTATGGCGCTGGGCGCGCGCGCGTCAGTGGTCACGTAATGCCGTCGAGACCGTGGCCGCGCAGCCATGGCGTCCGGCCGAAGCGCAGGCGCGCGCGCTGCTTGCCGAGGCCGACCGGCTCGCCGCCGAGGCACGCTATGCCGAAGCCGCGCACCTGCTGCTGCTCCGCAGCGTCGAGCAGATCGCCGCGCGCCGTCCCGAGGCGGTCCGTCCAGCGCTGACCAGCCGCGATATCGCCAAGCAGCCGGGGTTGCCCGACGACATCCGCCGCGCCTTTGCGTTCATCGCGACGCTGGTCGAGCGCAGCCTGTTCGGCGGGGCCAGCGTCGATGCCGACGGCTGGACGCAGTGCCGCCGCATCTATGCCGACGCTGCCTTCGCGCGCGCCTGGGCCTGAGCGTGTCGTTGTCGGGTCCGGCGCTTTGACCACGCCGTCAGTGAGCACGTCAGCTACCGATAGTGGCCTGTTCGCGCCGCGGACGCCGCTGCTGATCGCGATCATTGGCATCGCGGCCTTCGCGGGCTGGCTGGTGCTGTCGGCGTTCGGAGCCGACTTCCGCTCGGGCCGCGACGGCGGCGCACATGGGCTGTCGGTGAGCGGCACGGGCTACGCCGGACTCGTTACGCTGGTCCACGCGGCGCGCCCCGATGCGTATGTTTCGCGCGACCGTGACGATGTGATCGCGGCCGGGCTCGCGGTGCTGACCCCCGGCGTCGGCCAGTCGAAGTACGATGACCTCGCGACCATCATCCGCAAGCGCGGCAGCCGGCCGACGCTGCTGATCCTGCCGAAGTGGCAAACGGCCGAGGACCCGCTGCATCCGGGCTGGGTGATGCAGACCGGCACGATCTATCCCGGACTGCTTAAGCCGATGCTGAGCGCAGCTTCGTCCTATGTTCTGCTCGAGATCGCCGAGACACCGAGCGGCAAGCGATCTGTCCTGACAACGCCAAATAATGGCCCGCCCTCGCCCGGGTTCCCCGCGCCGCAGCTGACGCGCGTGCTGGTGCAGCCGCGCGTCATACCTATCATCGCCAACGCCGACGGAGGCAGCGTACTCGGGCGCGTCGGCCATAGCCTGTATGTTCTCGCCGATCCCGACCTCGTCGCCAATCACAGCCTCGGCGACCTGAACAGCGCGCGCCGGGCAGTGCAGCTGATCACCGCGCTCGCGCCGCCCGGCGGATCGATTGCGTTCGACGTCACGCTGAACGGTTTTGGCGAGCAGCATAGCCTCGCGCAGCTGGCATTGAAGCCGCCGTTCCTCGGGCTGACCTTGTGCCTTGCCGCCGCCGCGCTGCTCGCCGGCTGGGGCGCGATCACGCGCTTTGGGACACCACCGCTGCCGCCGCGTGCGCTGGCGTTCGGCAAGCGCGCGCTGATCGACAATGCCGCCGCGCTGGTCCGGATTGCCAAGCGGCAGCCCGCGGCGGCGGCGCGCTATATCGAGACGACGATCGACGACGCGGCGGCGCGCGCGCGGCTAGCAGTAACCCGCGACCGCGCCGAGCTGATCCGGCGTCTCGACGCGCGGCGCTCGAACTCGCCGCCGTTTGCCGAGCTGGCGGCGGCTGCGACTGCTGCGACCAGCCCGGCGGGTGCGTTGGCCGCCGCTGCCGACCTGTACCGATGGAAAGAGGATGTGACCCGTGAATTTGGCTGAAGTCCAAGACTTGGGGACGCGCCTCGAAACCGAGATCGGCAAGGCGGTCGTCGGGCAGGAGCGCGCGGTGCGGCTGCTGCTGGTGGCGCTGCTGGCGGGCGGGCACATGCTGCTCGAAGGCCCGCCGGGCGTCGCCAAGACGTTCTTGGCACAGTGTTTCGCG
>CAXTTR010000467.1:0-2299 GCA_964247215.1 uncultured Sphingomonadaceae bacterium | reverse complement strand
CTTCGGCTTTGGCGGCGAGGAGAGTGCGGGCGCCTCGTATTTGCGCCGCGACGGATCGGTGTGGACGACCGACAAGGACGGCCTGATCATGGGCTTGCTGGCGGCGGAAATCTGCGCGCGAACGGGCAGCGATCCCGGCAGATACTACACCGATCAGACACAGGAATTCGGGATATCGCATTACCAGCGCATCGATGCCGCCGCCACGCCGGCCCAAAAAGCAATGCTTGCCAAGCTGGACGCCGCCGGAGTTGATGCGACTGAACTGGCGGGCGAAGTAATCGAGGCCAAGCTGTCGAAGGCGCCCGGCAACGATCAGCCGATCGGCGGCCTGAAGGTCATCGCCAAGAGCGGCTGGTTCGCGGCGCGCCCATCGGGTACCGAGGACGTCTACAAGCTTTATGCCGAGAGCTTCGTCAGCGCCGACCATCTCCGGCAGATCCAGGTCGAAGGCCAGCAAGTCGTCGACCGGGCACTCGCGGCGAGCCCCGCCAAAGGAGGTGATCAGTGACACCACGTGTACGGGAAATCCTCAGCTGGTACGGTGCGGACAACGTCGGAACGCTGACGAGCCTTGCCCGGCTGCTTAACCACGGTCGCCTGGCGGGTACCGGGAAGCTGGTGATACTCCCGGTCGACCAGGGTTTCGAGCACGGTCCGGCGCGCTCGTTCGCGCCCAACCCGCCCGCCTATGATCCGCGCTACCACTTCGAACTCGCGATCGAGGCCGGCTGCAACGCTTACGCCGCGCCGCTCGGCTTCATCGAGGCCGGCGCGCGCGACTTTGCCGGTGACATCCCGTTGATCCTCAAACTCAACGACGATGACTCGCTCCGGCATGATGCCGACCCCGAACAGTCGCTTACCGCGAGCGTCGCCGACGCGCTCCGCCTGGGCTGCGTGGCGGTCGGCCTGACGATCTATCCGGGATCGGCGCGCCAGTTGCAGATGTTCGAGAAGCTGCGCGCCTGCGCCGAGGAGGCGCGGCGCTCTGGCCTCGCGGTTGTCGTCTGGGCCTATCCGCGCGGGTCCGAGCTTACCCCGGAAGGAGAGACCGCGATCGATGTCGTCGGCTATGCCGCCCAGATCGCCGCGCAACTCGGTGCTCACATCATCAAAGTCAAGCTGCCGACCGCGCATATCGAACAGGACGATGCCCGCAAGGTATTCGAGGCACAGAACATCCCGGTTGCGACCGCCGAAGAGCGCGTCCGGCATATCGTCCAATGCGCCTTTGCTGGACGTCGCATCGTGATCTTTTCCGGCGGCGCGACAATTGCCGACAACGCCGTGCTGCTCGACCAGATTAGGGCGATCCAGACCGGCGGGGGATTTGGCTCGATCCTCGGCCGAAACTCGTTCCAGCGTTCGAAGACCGACGCGCTGGCATTGCTGAATCAGGTCATCGAGATTTACAAAGAGACATAATATCCGTCTCGCTTGGGCCACGGGCGCGCGCAGGTCGCAAGCGGTGCCCGGCTGCAGACAGCGGCACCGTCAGAACGCGACGTACGGCCCGGCCGTGCCACCCGCGTTGCGCCCCTCGATCGCGGTATAGACGTTGCGGCCGTAAAAGAACGGCAGCCCGATGTCGAAGCTGTTCGGCACGGCGTTGAAGCTCGAGATCGCATTCGGATTACCGCCGATGCCGGGCACCGCCGCGCTGTTCGCGGCGAACAGCGTCTTGGCGTTGTAAAGCGTGAAGCTTGGTGATGCGGTCAGGCCGTTACGTCCCTGGATTACCAGGCTGACCGTCTGCGGCGATGTCGGGCAATAGAAGCCGGCGAGATCGGTGCCGGTGCATGTCGGAATGCTGCTGTCGGTGAAATAATACGCATTGCTGCCGCTATCGATGAAGCTGTCGGTCAGGCTCTGTGCGCGGTAGACGACGGTCAGGATGCCCGGCCCGCTGGCGCTGGTTGACGAGGTCGTGGCGAGGATCGTCGCCGAACCCAAGGTATTGTTGGTCTGCGTGCCGATGCCGAAATAGAGCGTGCCGGTCAGCGTCGCGCTGCCGTTGCTGGGCACCGCGGGCAGGCTGATCACGCTGCCATTATTGTCGACGCTCATCGCCGCGACCGGGTTGGGCAACTGCTCGAAGGGCGCGGTGGTCGCGGCGGCGCGGGCGATGATCGCGCCGCAACCCGCCGCCGGGCAATCGTAATAGATCGCCGCCGAATAGCCGCCCGGCGTCGTGCACAGCGTGCCGCAATCGGCGGTGGTGGTGCCGATGCCGAGGACGCCGTTGGCACCGAGCGCCTGCACCGTCGCTAGATTGCTGCCGCCGCCCGCCGAGCAT
>CAXTTR010000466.1:0-2304 GCA_964247215.1 uncultured Sphingomonadaceae bacterium | reverse complement strand
GGGCGAGGCAACCGGGCACAGCTGGTGAACCGGTTGGCGCAACTCGACGAGCATTTGATGAAGCTGGCATTCTCGCTCAGTTGGGAGCCGCGGCGGCAGTGGAAGAAGTCGGTCGCTGGACAACGGTACTCGATCAACAAATTGCTCCGGCAGAACCCGTCACTGCGGCGTGAATTGCCATCGGCTTTGACCGAAGCGCATGAGGATGCACTGAGTGGCTTCAGCGACGAGAAGCTGATCGAGCTGACAATGGACGAGCTTCCCGGCCTATGCCCGTTTGAGCTCGATGACATGCTCGCAACGGATTGGTGGCCCGAGCCGCGCGGCGTTCAGTGATCCGAGTTTCGATCTTTATGGCAGCAGCTTGCCTGCTCGCCCTCGCCGCCTGCGGCTCACCGCCGCCGCGCGCGCCTGCGGCCGGGCAGCAGGCGCGCGCCGGGGTTGATGCAGCGACGAAGGCGTATAGCGACTGCGTCGATAGCCGCGCGGGTAGCGTCGATGTCGCGGGTGCGCTGCCGGGCGATGTCGTCGAGGCGATCGTCAAGGTCTGCAAGCCGGCGCGTGATGCGCTGCTCGCCAAGGTCGCGGCGTTCCACCGGAGCGGGCACCCGAAGGAGACTGTCGCCTACTCGCAACTGGTTGCCGAGGAGTCGGTCAAGGATGTCGACGGCCCGATCGCGGCGGCGGCGGTGGTCAAGGTTGTCGGACGGCAGCAGGCCGCTCAGAAAACAGGTCAATGATGCTTCAGATCACCAACCTCCACGCCACTGTCGGTGGCAAAGCGATCCTCAACGGGCTGACGTTGACCGTCAACGCGGGCGAGGTCCACGCCATCATGGGCCCGAACGGCGCGGGCAAGTCGACGCTGAGCTATGTGCTCGCGGGGCGCGCCGGCTATGCGGTGACCGGCGGCAGCGTCACCTTTGAAGGCCGCGACCTGCTGGCGCTCGATGCGCACGAGCGCGCCGCGGCGGGGCTGTTCCTCGGGCTGCAGTATCCGGTCGAGATTCCCGGGGTGTCGAACCTGACGTTTCTGCGCACCGCGCTGAATGCGCAGCGGCGGGCGCGCGGCGAGGGCGAAGTGTCGGGGGCGGAGTTTCTCAAGCTGGTCAAGGCGCAGGCCGACGGGTTCGGGCTGTCGATGGATATGCTCAAGCGCGCGGTCAACGTCGGCTTTTCGGGCGGCGAGAAGAAGCGCAACGAGATGGTCCAGATGGCGGTGCTCGCGCCCAAGCTCGCGGTGCTCGACGAGACCGATTCCGGGCTCGACATCGACGCGCTGCGCGTCGTCGCCGACGGCATCAACCGCGGGCGCTCGCCGGCGCGCGCGACGCTGCTGATCACGCACTATCAGCGGCTGCTCGACTATGTCGTGCCCGACTTTATCCACGTGCTCGTCGACGGGCGCATCGTCCGCAGCGGCGGCGCCGAACTCGGGCCGGAGTTGGAGCGCGACGGCTATATGGGCATTGCCGCATGAGCGCGCTCGCCACGATGCAGCCCGACGCGCCGGTGTCGACCTTGCCGGTGCGCAAGCATGAAGCGTGGCGCTACAGCGACCTGACCGCGCTCGGTGGCGTCTGGTCCGAGACGCCCGCAGGCAACCGCGCGATCACCGTCGATCCGGGCGAGACGCTGATCGTCGACGAGCGGCTGCAGGCCGGCGGCTGGCACAACGAGGCCGTGGCGGTCAGCGTCGGCGACGAGGCGCACTTGACCGTCCGTGTCGCGCAAGCGCGCGCGCTTGATGCGGTGACGACGCAGCTTTACACGGTCAGCGTCGGCGACCGCGCGCACTGCCGTTTCAACATCCTGCAGCATGGCAGCCGCTTCGGGCGCATCGCGCTCGAGGTGACGCTTGGCGAAGCGGCGGTGTTCGAGCTCGGCGGCGTCATCCTCGGCCGCGGCGAGCAGACGATCGAGATCGTCACCACGGTCAACCACGCCGCCCCCGGCGCGGTCAGCCGTCAGGTCGTGCGCACCGTCGTCGACGAGCGCGCCACCGGCAGCTATCTCGGCAAGGTCGCGGTCGCGCGTGCCGGGCAGCAGACCGACGCATCGCAGTCGTTGAAGGCGCTGCTGCTGGCGCGGACGGCGACAGCCAACGCCAAGCCCGAGCTCGAAATCTACGCCGACGATGTCAAATGCGCGCACGGGGCAACCGTTGGCGAACTCGACGCGCAGGCATTGTTTTACCTCGCCAGCCGCGGCGTCGGCCCGGCCGAGGCGAAGGCGCTGCTGACCGAGGCGTTCATCGGCGACGCCGAACTGGGAGAGACGCTGACCGCCGAAGCGGTAGCGTGG
>CAXTTR010000465.1:0-2325 GCA_964247215.1 uncultured Sphingomonadaceae bacterium | reverse complement strand
TAATCGATTGCAGCAGTTATCAGGGGAACGGCTATGAACATTCGCAGGCGCATATTGATCGGCTCGGCCAGTTGGCTCGCGCTCGCGGGTGCGTCGGCACCGCTGTTTGCGCCGGCGCACGCCGCTGAAGCGCCCGCCCCGGCCAACGTCGCGCCATCGACCGACGAGATCGTCGTAACCGGCATCCGCGCCAGCCTCGAGAAAGCGCTGCAGATCAAGCGGCTCAGCGATAATCACGTCGAAGCGATCTCGGCCGAGGACATCGGCAAGCTCCCCGACAAGAACGTCGCGGACGCGCTGCAGCGGCTGCCGGGGCTCAACACCTCGTCGGCGGCAAGCGGCGAGGGCGGGTTCGACGAGAACGACCGCGTCAGCATCCGCGGCACCTCGCCGAGCCTGACCAACGTCACCATCGACGGCCATGCGGTGTCGACCGGCGACTGGTTCATCCTCGACCAGTTCCAGACCGTCGGGCGCAGCACCAGCTTCGAACTGCTGCCGTCGGAGATCGTCTCGTCGGTCGTCGTCAACAAGACGCAGGACGCGTCGCTGCTCGAAGGCGGCGTCGCCGGCTCGATTGACGTCCGCACCCGCAGCCCGCTCGACCTCAAATCGACATGGACCGTCGAAGGTTCGGCGCAGGGCGCGTACAACTCGCAGAGCAAGGAAGTGAAGCCGCAGTTCAACGCGCTGCTCGGCTGGCACAACGCCGACGACACCTTCGGCGTCATCGTCCAGGGCTTCTACGAGCAGCGCAGCACTCGCCGTTACGGCCAGGAGACGCTGGGCTACACCGGGATCACGGCGGCGATGCCGATCGGGGCGGCAAACCCGTCGCTGGTGAACGTCAATCCGCTTCTCAGTGTCCAGGCCCCGACGCTGATCGGCTCGACGCTGTTCGAGCAGGAAAAGACCCGCGAAGGTGGCGTCGTCGCGGTGCAGTGGAAGCCGACCGAGGCGCTCGAGTTCAAGCTCAGCGGCTTCTACTCGCACCTCAACGCCAGCAACCAGAACTTCAACTATCTGTATTGGGGCTCGAACGAGCTCAACAACAATTTGCCGACGAGCTTCACGGTCAAGGACAACACGCTGACCAGCGCGGTGTGGCCGCTGAAGAATCCGCAGGGGACCGTCGTCAACGGCATCATCAACGATAACATCATCCGGCCCAACGCCAGCGGCCAGACCTACTTCATCAACCTCGATGGCACCTTCCACGCCAGCGAGCGGCTGACCCTCAAGGGCCAGATCGGTTATACCCGCGGCCGCGGCAAGACGCCGGAATCGCCGTTCTTCGAGGATTTTGCGCAGACCGGCGTCAGCTACGCGCCGTCGGGCAACGGCTTCGCGGTCACGCCGACGAACATCAACGGGCAAAGCCCCAACGGCCTCGTCAACGACTTCGCGATCAACGAGACGTTCAGTTCGACCGACACCGAGTTCTACGGCAAGGTCGACGGCAACTACAGCTTCGACAGTGGCGTCTTCAGGTCGATCGACTTCGGCGTCCGTGCCGCCCGCCACGAGCGCAAGGTCGACGGATGGGACCGCGGCTGTACGCTCGGAGCCGACGGGCAATGTTATAGCGCGGGCACGTTACCGTTCGCCGCGACCAATCCGGTTTCGTATCCGGCCGGCTTCAACGCGAATGCGCTCGGCATTCCGGGCTTGCTGATCCCGCTGTCGGGCGATCCGGCGGCAATTACCAAGATCATCAACAACATCACCAATCAATTCCGCGGGCCAATCTCGACGACGGTGCAGCCGGCGAACCGGTATTGGCCGGGGCTGTTCGACGTCAAGGAAACCGACGTCGAAGGTTATGCGATGGCGCACATTGGCGGCGACGGCTGGCGCGGCAACTTCGGGCTGCGTGTCGTCAGCACGAAGGAGAACGCCTTCGTCAATACGCCGGTGAACTGCGTCGTCAAAAATGCCGACGGCTCGGTCCCGCCCGGCACCTTGCCGTCGCAGGTCTGCGCGCCGCCAACCGACACGACGTCGGCGTTCGGGCCCTACATCGTCCAGCAGGTCCAGCACACCTACGTCGACTTCCTGCCGAGCATCAACCTGACCTTCGACCTTAAGCCCAACGTCCTGCTGCGGGTCGCCGCGGCCGAGACGATGTCGCGTCCCGACTTCAGCGCGCTTGGCGGGTCGGTATCGTTGACCGACACCAACTTCACCGGCAGCGGCGGCAACCCGAATCTGCGGCCGATCAAGGCGACCGTGTTCGACGGCTCGCTCGAATACTATTACGGTCCGGCCTCGATTGCCGCGATCCGCGTCTTCCACGACGATTTGCAGTCGTACGTCACCTTCGGC
>CAXTTR010000464.1:0-2352 GCA_964247215.1 uncultured Sphingomonadaceae bacterium | reverse complement strand
TCGACAGCGCCCATTGCCAGTGATCGGCCACGACCGCGGCAAGGTCGCCCGCAGGCGTCGCTGCGGCCGGAAGCGCGGTGCCGAGCAGGACGGCGAGCAGGATATCACGCATTCATTTCCCCAAAGCGGATGCAGACCATGTTGTCGACAGGACGATGGTGTATGCATCGGACATTCGCTCACTTTCAATCTGCCGAACAGTTACGTCTGTCCAGAACGGCCATTTTAGTCGCCGCTCCCAGCCGAAATGACACCGCACCCGGTTCTCCTTGTAGCGGTGATTGGATCGGGGCCGACAGATGTCATCAATGGCGTTGCAGAAATCGCTGTCCTACACTGAACCAGTGTGGTTAGTACGCCGGATGCAAGCTGTTTACTTCCGCAATGCCGCCAGGCACCAAGCCGCAACCCGCTGCGGGGCGCTGGTCTGCAGCGTCGCCGCCAGCCAGTCTCAGCACGTCGGATTCAGCGGCATCGGCCTTTGATCAAGCTACTGTGATTGTTCAGATTAACATGTTTCGCGCTGTCGCTTTTGCGTCGCTTTCCGCAAGTTTGGCGACGGTCGCGGACCAGCATAACCGGTCACGGGGCGGTGTCCGGGGCTAACGATCTTCCAGTCACAGGCCGTAGCCGCAGGCTGCCCGCGACAACACTCCCCTCGACAGCGCCATTTCAAGAACATAGACCGAACGCATGGGCCATCTCGATACCCGCGCCAAGCTTGCCATCCTCGCCGACGCGGCGAAGTACGATGCCTCGTGCGCGTCGTCGGGTACGACCAAGCGCAACTCGGTCGGCGGCACGGGTATCGGCTCGACCGAGGGCATGGGCATTTGCCACAGCTATGCGCCCGACGGGCGGTGCATCTCGCTGCTCAAGATCCTGCTGACCAACAGCTGCATCTTCGACTGCCATTACTGCATCAACCGCAAGTCGTCGAACGTCCGCCGGGCGAAGTTCACCGTCGAGGAAGTCGTCCGGCTGACGCTGGCGTTCTACAAGCGCAACTATATCGAGGGGCTGTTCCTGTCGTCGGGGATCATCGGCACCTCGGACTACACGATGGAGCAGCTGGTCCGGGTTGCGAAGTCACTGCGGCTCGACCATGACTTCCGCGGCTACATCCACCTGAAGACGATTCCCGACGCCGATCCGGCGCTGATCGAGCAAGCCGCGCTCTATGCAGATCGCCTGTCGATCAACGTCGAGCTGCCGACCGACAGCGGGCTGACCAAGCTTGCGCCCGAGAAGAGCGCCGCGCGCATCCGTGTCGCAATGCAGGAACTGAAGTCGGGCATCGACGACAACAAGGACGCGCGGCGCAAATACCGCTCGGCCCCGAAGTTCGCGCCCGCCGGCCAGTCGACGCAGATGATCGTCGGCGCAGATGCGGCAAGCGATAGCGACGTCGTCGCCAGCGCCTCGGGGCTGTACGGCAACTTCGCGGTGCTGCCGCTCCAGCGCCCGCCGCTGATGCGCGAGCACCGGCTGTACCAAGCCGACTGGCTGATGCGCTTCTACGGGTTCAACGCCGGCGAGGTCCAGGCGGCGACCGACGACGGCATGCTGCCGCTCGACATCGACCCCAAGACCGCGTGGGCGCTGAAGCATCGCGCCGAGTTCCCGGTCGATATCAACAAGGCCCCGCGCGAGATCATGCTGCGCGTGCCGGGCCTCGGCGTGCGCTCGGTCAATGTGCTGGTGCGGGCGCGGCGGCACCGGACGCTGCGGCTCGAGGATGTCGCGCGGCTGACCCGCGGGCTCGACCGGTTGCGGCCGTTCATCGTCGCCGCCGACTGGCGGCCGCTGGCGCTCAGCGACAGCGCAGTGATGCGCCCGCGATTGGTCAAGGCCGAACGCTCGCAACTGGAACTGTTCGCGTAGGCGACCGTCGTTGCGCGCATGAGCCGCCATCAAAATTACGTCCGTCATTCCGGCGAAAGCCGGGGCCCAATGCGGTCAGCCACATTGGGTCCCGGCTTTCGCCGGAATGACGGACGATAATAGTGATGAACACTGTCACCCTCGCCGCGCCCGACGACTTCGACGGCTGGCGCACCGCGGTCCGCGGGCTGGTACAGGCGGATGTCGCGTCATCCGACGTGATTTGGCAGGTGGCGGGCGAGAGCGGTGATTTGCTCGCTGGCACCGCAGCACCAGCGCCGACCAGCGCCGCCTTCAGCGTCCCCAAAGCCTTCATCGACCTTGCGCGCCGGGTGATCTGCCACCGCGACCCCGAGCGTTTCGCGCTGCTGCACGACCTGCTCGCGCGGATGCGGAGCGAGCCGGGGCTGTTCAACGACGCCGCCGACGCGCTCGTTCACCGCATCACCGGAATGGACCAGAGTGTCC
>CAXTTR010000463.1:0-2373 GCA_964247215.1 uncultured Sphingomonadaceae bacterium | reverse complement strand
CGTAGTACAGCCCGCGGCCGATATGGATGTAGATCGCCGCGAAGAAGAAGCTCGCACCGGTGGCGTGCATATAGCGCAGCATCCAGCCGTAATTGACGTCGCGCATGATGTGCTCGACCGAATCGAACGCGATCGCGGTGTTCGCCGCATAATGCATGCCGAGCACGACGCCGGTCAGGATCTGCACGACCAGCGCGACGCCCGCGAGGACGCCGAAGTTATAGAAATAGTTGAGGTTGCGCGGCACCGGATACCCGGCCCCGACGGCATCATAGACCAGCCGGGGGATCGGCAGGCGGCTGTCCATATACTTGCCGAGCCCGCTTGTCGGCTCGTAATGCTTGGCCCAGGGAAAGCTCATGGTCTCGACCTCAACCGATCGTCACTTGGGTGGGGGACTTGAAGGCGTACTGCGGCACTTCAAGATTCTTCGGCGCCGGACCCGAACGGATACGTGCGGCGGTATCATACGACGAACCGTGGCACGGGCAGAAGTAGCCGCCGAACGCGCCCTTGTTCTCGCCCTCACCGGCCCCAAGCGGCACGCAACCGAGGTGGGTGCATACACCGAGCGTGATCAGCCAGTTGCTGTGCCCGGGCTTGGTGCGCTCGGCCAGCGTCTGCGGATCACGCAGCGACGCCACCGGCACGGCATTGGCAGCCGCCTGCTCGGCGGGCGTCAGATTGCGCGCGAATACCGGCTTGCCGCGCCAGCTGACCTTGATCGCCTGGCCCGGCTGCACCGACGCAAGGTCAAGATCGATCGACGCCAGCGCCAGCACGTCCGCCGAGGGTGCCATCTGGTCGACCAAAGGCCATACCACCGTTGCGGCTCCAGCAGCCGCAAAGGCACCGGTCGCGATGTAGATGAAGTCACGGCGGCGCTCGCCCGACGGTGTCAGGTCGGGGGCCGGATCGGTCTTGGTTGCCATGTGCGGACCTGTACGTTGCACGATGCCCATAAGATAGGGCGTTTAGACGGTGCTAGTAGGCGGTTGGAAGCGTTTCAGGCAACGGGCAATTTGGCGCATCGCTGCGGTGCGATAGCGGATGGAAGCAGGAGATGACTAAGCTGTCGCCTCGACAAGCCGCGTTGCCGTGAGAATCTGCGGGAGCTCCTCGATCCGCCCATCGGCATGATAGAACAGATATAGCGGTACGCCGGCCCGGCCGTGGGCTTCGAGAAACCGGCCGATCGCCGCATCACCGCGTGTCCAGTCACCGACCAGCACCTGCACCCCGGCCTGCTTGAACGCAGCCGCCACCGCCGATGAACTCAGCGCGCCGCGCTCATTGACCTTGCAGGTCAGGCACCAGTCGGCGGTGAAGTACACCAACGTGGGCGTGTGCGCCTGCTGCAATTGCGCCAGCTTGGCCGGATCGAACGCCGCCGCGCTCAGCCCGGCGGGTGCGTCGACGGTGGCCGCAGGGGGCGTCGATAACGGTACCAGCGCGACCGCGGCGACCACGGTCAGCAGCGCCGCGCCGAGCGGCAGCCAGCCCCGCCGGAACGCCGCCTGCCCGCGCCCGAACCACCACAACGCTAGCCCGGTCAGCAGCGCCGCGCCGAGCCCGAACGCCATGCCGTCGACCCCCGCCTGCCGCCCGAGCACCCACGCCAGCGCGAGCGCGGTCGCAAACATCGGCACGCTGAGGATGTGGCGGAAGGTCCGCATCCAAGCGCCAGGCCTAGGCAAGCGGCGGCGCAGCGCGGGGATGAAGCCGACCGCGAGGAACGGCAGCGCCAGCCCGAGGCCAAGCCCGGCGAATACTAGCAGCCCGGCGAGCGGCGGCAGGACCAGCGCCGCACCGAGCGCCGCCGCCATGAACGGCCCGGTGCACGGCGTCGCGACGAACGCCGCCAGCGCGCCGGTCCAGAACGACCCCGCCGCGCCGGGCTTGGCGGCGAGCGCCTGCCCGGCGTTGCCGCTGCTGAGCGTGACCTCGAACAGCCCGGCGAGGTTGAGCGCAATCGTCGTCATCAACAGCAGCAGCACGACAATAACGCGCGGATCCTGCAGCTGAAACGCCCAGCCGACATGGGTTCCCGCCGCCGCCAGTCCAAGAATGATCCCGCCGAGCGCCAGGCAAACGAGCACGATTCCCGCCGCATACGCCACCGCATCGCGGCGCGCGGCGGCGGGCGCGATGTGGCCCTTGGCGAGGCTGAGCGCTTTCAGGCTAAGGATCGGAAACACGCATGGCATGACGTTGAGGACAATGCCGCCAGCGACAGCGAGCAGCAGCGCGGGAAGGAAGCTAGTCCAGCCGGTGCCGCTCGACGCCCGCCCTCCGCTTGTAGCGCCAGAGCCGGTGACAGCGGTTCCGCTGTCACCGGCCCCTACGGCACCGCCAACGCCCCCCGGCGTGGCC
>CAXTTR010000462.1:0-2377 GCA_964247215.1 uncultured Sphingomonadaceae bacterium | reverse complement strand
GATCCCAACTTCACCAACGGCTACAACTCGCGCGCCGCTTACGCCCAGTCGAAGGCCGCGAACGTGCTGTTCGCGGTTGAACTCGACCGGCGCTGGGCGGCGGATGGCATCCGCGGCTACGCCGTGCATCCAGGCGTCGTCGTCGGCACCAAGCTCAACAGCTCGGCGGGCGACGAGGCGCTCAAGCGCATGGGGCTGATCGACGAGGCCGGTCAGCCGATCATCGATCCCGTCGTCGGCAAGAAGACGCCGAGCCAGGGTGCCAGCACGATCGTGTTCGCGGCGACGAGCCCGCTGCTCGACGGTATCGGCGGCGTGTACCTCAAGGACAACGACATCTCACCATTGGACGATGAGCCGCGGCAGCTCACCGCCGACTGCATCCCGGCGGAGGTCGTCTCAAGCTCGATCGATCCGGCGTCGGCGGAGCGGCTTTGGACGTTGAGCGAGCGCCTGCTCGAAGGCTGACGATCTGAGAGCCAAAGATCGTAACCTATACCTTTGCCGCGGAATAGTCCATTGCCTGCAAGTCAGCGATCAGCCCCGGTCCCGCCGGATGCCAGTTGAGCTGCTTCTGTGTCCAGGCACCCGACGCCCGCAGGTCGAGGCTGGCGAACATCGCAAACCATCCGAAATGTCCCTGCGCCTGCTCGGTTGACAGCGATACGACCGGTACACCGAGCCCCGTACCTACCACCTCCGCGATCGTTCGCGCAGGTATGCCCTCCTCGGCGACGGCATGATAGCGCGCGCCGCGCTCGCCGTGGTCGAGCACGAGCTGATACAGTTTCGCGACGTCGAACACATGCGCTGCCGGCCAGCAGTTGGCACCGTCGCCGACATAGGCCGCGACACCTTTCTCGAGTGAGGTGACGATGAAGGGCGAGACCAGCCCCTGCTTGACGGGGTCGTGCACCTGCGGCAACCGCACGATGCGCACATCGACACCTGCCTCCAGCAGGACATTGCCCGCCAGTTCGGACGCCCGACGTGGATTGACGTTATTCGCGTCAAAAACATCCTCCGTCGCCGGCTGGCCAAGCCCGGCGTCGCCCATCCCGGTTCCGGAAGTGATCAGCATTGGCCGGTCGGAGCCCTTGAGCGCGCCGCCGATCGCCTCGATCGCACGCCGGTCCTTTTCGCAATTTGCAAAGAAGTTCGCGAAGTCGTGGTCGAAGGCGGTATGGATGACGGCGTCTGCCTGCGCCGCTCCCGCGTGCAGGCTGTCTAGATTTTCGAGCGTGCCGCGGTGGACTTCCGCGCCCGCTGCTGTCAGCGCTTGTGCACCGGCATCGGAACGCGTCAGGCCGAGCACGCGATGTCCCGCTGCCAGCAGCTCGGGGATGATGCGCGAGCCGATGAAGCCGGTAGCGCCGGTAAGGAAGACACGCATGACAAATTCTCCAAAGTCGTTCAGCGCGACCTGTCGCTTGTCGCGCAGTCCTGCTAAAGTAGTGATCTTATCCTAGTGTGGCCGCTAACAGGACCGCAATGCCCCCGACGCCAGCAAGACGCCTGGCAACTTTCGCGTGATCGCCGGTCGCGGCTTGATGCGGCTGCGTTCGGCTTAAAGGCGGTCGCCGCCGGACGCCGGGGCTGCGGCGCGAAGAGGTCGCGCAGCGCCAATATCAGCCCGACGTGGTACACGTGGCTCGAGCAGGGCGCGGCGGTGCGCCTTCGACGGATGTGCTGACCGTATCGCGGCGGGGCTGATGCTGACCGAGCCCGAGCGCGAGCATCTATTCATCCTCGATCTCGGCCGCCCGCCCGAGCCGCGGTACAAGGGAGCCGATCGCGTCACACCGCGGTTGCAGCGCGTTCTCGATGCGTTGCCGGTCAGCCCGGCGATCATCATCAAGACCGCAGCGTGGGATATGGTGACGTGGAACGCAGCTGCCGCCGCATTACTGACCGACTATGGCAAGCTGCCTCGCGAGCAGCGAAACATCCTGCGCCTTCGCCGTAGCCGCCGCGGTGTATCGCATTTTCGAGCAATATACTGCGGGCGCCCACCTGGAAAAAATCAGCGCCGCGTCACCCTGCGCTCGACGATCGGCGCGACAGCGTTCACGCATCGGCCGACGGTCAGATCGACCTCGCCAGTAACCGCTTCGGCAATCTTAGCCTCGACAAGGAACTCTTCCTCTGCCCCGCGAAGGCCGCGAAGATGGAGCCGGGTCCATCCCGTGCTTCACCTTGGCATCGGCGAACAGTCGTTCAACGCCGCGCCGCAGCTGAATCGATCGCTTGAAAAGGCCCGTTCGCATCTCGGCCCGCACGAGATCGCGCGCGTCTTCGTTCGCCATGACACAACCCCGGTGACGATCGCCCGTGCATTGCTTGCGCAAGGAACATGCCTGGCAGTCGTTCGGTCGAA
>CAXTTR010000461.1:0-2378 GCA_964247215.1 uncultured Sphingomonadaceae bacterium | reverse complement strand
ACTTACGAGGAAGCGGCCGGGTTCGCCAATGGCACGCTGCACCTCGGCAGCCGCCTCGATCTCGATTTCGGCGGGCGGTACAGCCATAACAACCAGCACGCGCAGCAGATCAACGACGGCGTCCTCGCGGGCGGTGCTGCCACCTTGCCCACAGCGCGGTCGTCCGAAGGCGTCTGGACCTACTCGGCCGGACCGAAGTTCAAGATCAACGATCACGCCTCGGTGTACGCACGCGTCGCCAAGGGTTTCCGTCCCGGCGGACCGAACGTCCTGCCGCCGGCCGCGCCGGCGAACACGCCTAACACCTACCGCAGCGACTCGGTCATCAGTTACGAGGGCGGCATCAAGGCCGAAACCAGCGACCGGACGTTCGGCCTTGACCTATCGGTCTTTCATATCGACTGGAGCAACATTCAGCTGCTCGCCGTCGTTAACAACTTCGGCGTCAACACCAACGCCGGCAAGGCGACCAGCGACGGTGCCGAGTTCACTGCCACGCTGCGCCCGGTCGCGGGATTTGATGTATCGGTAAACGGTGCCTACACCGACGCCCGGCTTCGAACCGATACCAGCCCGCTCGTCGGCGGGCTTGCGAGGGACCAGCTGCCCTACACGCCGAAGTACGGTGTCAGCCTCAACGGCGATTACCGTTGGGCGCTCAGCCCCAATGCGGCCGCGTTCGCCGGGGCGTCGCTGCGTTTCCTGTCGAAACAGGCGGGCAGCTTCGATGCCAACTATAGAGCAATCTATGGCTACAATCCGCGCATTCCTTCGTACGAAGTCGTCGATCTGCAGGCCGGTGTCGATTTCGGCAAGTTCACCGTCGAGGCTTATGTCAAGAACGTTAACAACGCGCTCGGCATCACCTCGAACACGGCGCTCAAAGCGAATGGCTCGTTCAACTTCCCGAACGGCGCGCTCGGAACGGGCGTGATCCGGCCGCGCACCGTCGGGCTGTCGCTGACCGCAGCTTACTAAGCCGGTGCTGGCAACCGCGGCCGAGACGCTTCGACCCGCTGCACCCGGCGAGCGCGGCGGGTTGGGTCCGTATCTGCTGTTCCTCGGCGACACGGTCGAGCCGGGGTACGCCAAGACCGCGTTCGGGCTGCGCGACTGGGCACCCGAACAGTGTATCGGCGAGCTGGCGCTGGCGGGGGCGACGGTCAGTACCGGGCTGCCGCGGCTGACGCCTGCCGAGGCCGTTGCCCAAGGGGCGCGGGCGCTGCTGATCGGCGTGGCGTCACCCGGCGGTCAAATCCCGCCGCACTGGTTTGCGGTGTTGACCGAAGCGCTCGAAGCCGGGCTCGATATCGTCGCGGGCATGCACACGCGGCTGAACGACATCGCCGAGCTGCACACGGCGGCGGCGCGGCTCGGGCGGCAGCTGGTCGACGTGCGGACGCCACCGGCGAACATCGCGGTCGCCACCGGCGCGCGGCGCAGCGGACGGCGGCTGCTCACCGTCGGCACCGACTGCGCGCTCGGCAAGAAGTACACCGCGCTGGCGGTCGCGCGCGGGCTGCAGGCGCGCGGCGTCGACGCGACGTTCCGGGCCACGGGCCAGACCGGCATCATGATCGCGGGCAGCGGCATCCCGATCGACGCGGTGGTGTCCGACTTCATCGCGGGCGCGGCCGAGATGCTCAGCCCCGCCGCCGCACCGGCGCACCTCGACGTGATCGAGGGGCAGGGGTCGCTGTTTCATCCGGCCTATGCAGCGGTGTCGCTCGGGCTGCTCCACGGCAGCCAACCCGACCTGTTCATCGTCTGCCACGAACCCGGGCGCACCGCGGTGCTCGGCGCGCCGGGCTTCGCCATACCCTCGATCGAGGCGGTGATCGCGCAGACGCTGGCGCTCGGCGGCCTGACCAACCCGGCGATCCGCTGTGCCGGGGTCGCGCTCAACACCAGCAAGCTCGACGCCGCCGCCGCCGAAGCGGAGATGGCCGCGACGGCGCAGCGGCTCGGGTTGCCGGTCGCTGATCCGGTGCGTGGCGGGCATGCCTTCGAGCGGCTGCTCGATGCGTGTATTGTATGAGCCAGGTGCGATCGAATCGAGGCTCAGGGTCCGCTTGTCCCGAGAAGGTGTGTTAGTCCGGTGAGTTGAGCTAATTTCGCTACTTAAGGCCACCTAATCCGCTTCCCCAGCGAAAGCTGGAGTCCACGACCGGGCAGTATCGCGCCCGGTCGTGGACTCCAGCTTTCGCTGGGGAAGCGAGTGAATGTTGATGTGCCGGCCTGTAAGTAAATTCAGAAACGGTAATCTTTGGGGAGACCTGGATGAAACTGCTGGCCCTGCTCGCCGCCACGGCGCTGTCGTCCGCCGCATTCGCCGCGCCGCCGCCAAACTTCGACGCCCGCGTCGAGGCGCTGCGGCA
>CAXTTR010000460.1:0-2393 GCA_964247215.1 uncultured Sphingomonadaceae bacterium | reverse complement strand
CCCCTACCCTCTCCCCTGAAGGGGAGAGGGAGAAAGAAGGACGATGGCCTCCCTTAAAGCCCTCAAGATCCGCATCGGCTCGGTGAAGTCGACGCAGAAGATCACCAAGGCGATGAAGATGGTCGCCGCCGCGAAGCTGCGCCGCGCGCAGGAGGCGGCGGAGGCGGGGCGGCCCTATGCCGAGCGGCTGGAGGCGGTGGTCGCCAGCCTCGCCTCAAAGGTGACGATCGGCGAGGGCACGCCCCGGCTGCTGTCGGGCACTGGGCGCGACCAGGTGCATCTGTTCGTCGTCGCCACCTCCGACCGCGGCCTCGCGGGCGCGTTCAACACCAACATCGCGCGGCTGGCGCGCCGCCGCGCGGACGAGCTGCGCGCGGCGGGCAAGACCGTCCATTTCTACACGATCGGCCGCAAGGGGCGCGCGGTGCTGGCGCGGCTGTACCGCGACGCGATCAAGAACTCGATCGAGCCGGGCGACCTCGGCAAGCTGTCCTACAGCGACGCGGAGGGCTATGCCCGCGACCTCATCAGTCGGTATGAGGCGGGCGAGTTCGACGTGGCGCACCTGTTCTATTCGCATTTCAAGTCGGTCCTGACTCAGGAGCCGACGGAGCAGCAGATCATCCCGGTGGCGCTCGGGGGAGCTTCCGCCGCACCCGTGTCGTCACCTTTGTCACCTTCGGGCGCACAGGCCGCGGTCGAATACGAGCCCGACGAGGCCGCTATCCTCGCCGACCTGCTCCCCCGCAACGTCGCGGTGCAGCTGTTCCGCGCGATGCGCGAGAACGCCGCGTCCGAGCAGGGCAGCAAGATGACCGCGATGGACAACGCCACGCGCAACGCGGGCGACCTCATCAAGCGCCTGTCGATCCAGTACAACCGCGCCCGCCAGGCCGCGATCACCACCGAGCTGGTGGAGATCATCTCGGGCGCGGAGGCGTTGTGAGCGTCGGCCACGACGTCTTGGCCGATGACGAGATCGTGAGCGTCGGCGAACCGATGCCGCACGTTGTTCATTTCGAGGTCGCCGGGCCCCTGTCCGTTTTCGTGCGCTTTGATCAGGGCACTGAAGGGTTCGTCCGGTTCGAGGCTGATCGGCTTGCTGGTGTCCAGAAGGTCTTGGCCGATCCAGCCTTCTTCGCGGTGGTCGAGGTCGTGAACGGCACCCTCAGCTGGCCCAACGAAATGTACGACCTTTGCCCGGAAACGATGCAGAAGGAAATTATTGCGGGCGGCGGCGAGTGGGTCGTAACGCAGCCTTTCAAATTCATGCCGGAAGTGACTAATCGCGAGTGGGGAGTGCTGTAGCGATGGGCGCTTGGGGCATCCACTTCGACGAGTCCGACGGCTCGCTCGATTTCCTCGGTGAAGTGGAGGATAGCCGCGATTGGGCCGAGGTCGATCACCGCATACGGGATTACATCGCCAATGGTGGCTACGACGACGCTGAGGAGGCATTGGCGGCAGCAGAGCTAGTAGCAGCGGGGCTGGGGCGTGCGTCACCGCGATTGAAGCCCGAGCTCGCCGAGTGGTCGGCTGAACGTAAGGGCGATGCGCAACGGCTCCGCCCAGACGCAATCAGCGCCGCCAAGTTGGTGCTGGACGCCAGCGAACTGAACGAACTTTGGGCTGAGGCCGACGAGGGCGAGGACTGGCGGGCAACCGTCGAAGACTTGCTAACGCGGCTTCAGGCGTAAGCAGAAGAGAAGGAACTAACATGGCCACCGTCCTAGACCGCCCGACCCAGACCACGGGCACCTCCAACAATGTCGGCCGCATCTCGCAGATCATCGGCGCGGTGGTCGACGTGCATTTCGACAATCAGCTTCCCGCCATCCTGTCGGCGCTGGAAACGAGCAACAACGGCAATCGGCTGGTGCTCGAGGTCGCGCAGCATCTCGGTGAGAACACCGTCCGCACCATCGCGATGGACGCGACCGAGGGCCTCACGCGCGGGCAGACGGTGACGGACACCGGTAGCCAGATCAGCGTGCCGGTCGGCCCGATGACGCTCGGGCGCATTCTCAACGTCATCGGCGAGCCGATCGACGAGCGCGGCCCCGTCGGGCATCAGCACACCGCGCCGATCCACGCATCCGCGCCGTTGTTCGTCGATCAGTCGACCGAGACCGCGATCCTGGTCACCGGCATCAAGGTCATCGACCTGCTCGCGCCCTATGCCAAGGGCGGCAAGATCGGCCTGTTCGGCGGGGCGGGGGTCGGCAAGACGGTGCTCATCCAGGAGCTGATCAACAACATCGCCAAGGGGCATGGCGGCACCTCCGTGTTCGCGGGCGTCGGCGAGCGCACGCGCGAGGGCAACGACCTCTACCACGAATTCCTCGACGCGGGCGTGATCGCCAAGGACGCCGACGGCAATCCGACCCCCGAAG
>CAXTTR010000459.1:0-2395 GCA_964247215.1 uncultured Sphingomonadaceae bacterium | reverse complement strand
CCGGCGATCCGCGCCTTCGCGTTCGGGTATTTCTGCATAATGCCGGCAAGGTTCGACAGCTCGTCGGCATATTCCGGCTTGATGTCGCTCTTGTTGGTATCGAAGTTCAGATTGTCGAAGGTGAAGGTGTGCGGCGCGGGGTCCGTGCCCGCCAGATAGCTGCCGACCTGCTGGCTCACCGTGCTCGACTTGGCCGCGACGACGGGCGCGGTCGCGCCAACGGGTGCGGTGGTGTTGGTGACGGTGGTGGTCGCCGCGATCGGCGTGGCGCGCGAGCAGCCTTTCAGGCCCAGGAACCACAGCAGGGCAAGCAGGCCCAGCAGCAGCGCCAGCCAGGCCAGCCAGTTGGTCTTCTTCTCGGGCCCCAGATGAATCTCGCGCGGCGTACCGGGTTTGTGATCGGGTTCGGCCATGTTCTTCCTCCTGTTGAACGGGTGCCGGGGCACGAAGGCGCGAGTGGTCCCGCGCCTTCGCCCCCCGCCCCTTTTGCATTGCTCAGTAGCGGTCGCGGTCCGTGCCGAGGCCGGTGCCCGACGTCCGCGTCGTGCCGGTGTCCTCCACCTCGACTTCCGTGCGGCGCACGGTGTCGTCGATGTTCTCGGTCCGCTCGCCCACGTCCTTGCGCACCACGACTTCCTCGACGACGCGCGCGTCCTTGGCGACCACGGCCTCCTCGGCAGTCTCGGTCATCTCGATCGTGCGTTCGCGGAACGCGTCCCCGGTTGCGGCCGAGAGCGGCAGGTCGACCGCACGGCGCTCCACCTCGACATGCTCCTCACGCAGCTGCACACTCTCGTGCACCGGCGTCTCGACCACATAGGAGCGCACGCGCACCCCGCCGCGGTTGACCTCGCGCTTGCCGACGAGCAGCTCCTCCTGGACGACCGGGATCGCTTCCTCGGTGCCGCTCGTGCCGGTGGTGGCCGCATAGCCGGTGGTGCCGGTCGTGCCGGTGCCCATCCCGGTCGTGCCCGTGCCGGTAGTGCCCGACCCGCCGAACAGCCCGGTGCTCGCGCCCGCGCCCATGCCGGCCGCCGTCGCGCCGCCCGCATAGTCCCAGCCGCTCGAACGCCACTGCTCGGAGCGCTCGTCGATGTCGATCGTGTCCGCTTCCTCGAGGATGCGTACGGCCTTGTCGGCCTCATGTTCGGCGACCTGCGCGGTCAACACCACGCCGCCGCGGCGCACGCCCTCTTCATAGGTGTGGCGGTCCTCGTCGGGGAGGAACGCGCCCTTGACGCTGCCCCAGAACCCGCGGTTTTCCTGCGTCGAATAGTCGGTGCTCGAGTGGCCCGCGCTCGACTGGTCGTGGATGGAGACGTTGCTGATGTCGATGCTCGCGTCCTTCAGCCGGGCCTGCGCGGCTTCGGCGTCCGCTCGGCTGTCGAACATAGCGGTCAATGTACGGCTCATGGGGTGTTCTCCTTCGGGTCTTCGTTGGGGGTAAGTCGGTCCACCACCGCGCGCGTCGAGCGAACGGTGACGGGTTGTTCGAACGCCTCGGCCGAGCGGGTCCGGGTGACGCGAACCTCTTCCTTTAGGAACAGGCGCTTCTCGATGACGAGCACTTCCTCGACGACGGGGAAGATGAGCGTGTCGCCTTCCTCGCGGACGATCGGCACCGCCGTGACCTCGCGGTCGATCGGCACATGCTCGACCCGCACCGCTTCGCGGAACAGGTCGGCGCGGGCGTATTCGACGTGCTCGTCCACCATCGTGCGGACGCGCACACGGCCCGTCTCAACCTCGCGGGTCGAGACGTGCAGCCGTTCTTCGACAAGGGGTATGCGTTCTTCGGCGGTGTTCATCTTGCCCTCGTCGCCTGGCTGGCCCGCCCCTAACAGGCAACGATGGTCCGCGTTCCATCAAAGAAGGCGACGAGAGACAAATATGGCCGAATCCGGGCCAAGTTGACTGATAGGGATCAGTGTTGCGCCGAGACGGGCTTCGCGGCGGCGGTTCCGCAGCGAACGAAACGCCCCGCCGCGTCCTTGCACCGCCCCGGCGCGGTTTTGGCGGGTTTGGCGCAGGCGATGACGCGCCCGCTGGGGTCGCGGCATGGCTTTGGCGAGGCGAGCGCGGGCGAGGTGCCCAGCAGGCCGAGGGTCAGCGCTAGTCGAAAGGGTCGCACTCGAGGCATCCGTTGGCTCCTGGAATGGAAGGTGAATACGACTGGCGCGACCGAATGATCCGACACGGCTTCGGTCGGCGTCACGGGCGTGATAGCGGGGCAGCATGACCGATCAGCTCGACCCTGGCCAGCTCATCGCCACGATGGGAACGCGCGCTCGCGCGGCGGCGGGGCAGCTCGCGCGGCTGTCGACCGGGCGCAAGGCGGCGGCGCTCCGCGCGGCGGCTTCCGCCATCCGGGAGGACGCGGACGCTATCCTGGAGG
>CAXTTR010000458.1:0-2408 GCA_964247215.1 uncultured Sphingomonadaceae bacterium | reverse complement strand
CCTGCCGGACGGATCGGATGCAGCTTGCTCCAGCCGAAGTCGACGGCGCTGTTGACGAGCCCCAGGTAGGTGCGCCGCAATACGCCAAAGGTCAGATCGCTTCCCGCAGTCGTGGCAACATAGTGCCGCTGTTCCGATTGGCTCGGCGCGCATGCCGCGCTTGACGACGCTGGCTTCAGGATGTCCATCAGCGCACCGCCGGTCCAATGGCGAATGTCACCGCGTTGCTCACGTCGCAGCAGCACTGCCGCCCACACCCGTTACTGCGGAGGCGCTGATTCCAGTAATCACCGTCGTCTTCATCGATCTTTGTTTTCAAGCGAGGGCGCTGCCGGTCGGCGGCAACGGAGTAGACCTAAGATTTCCTAATCCCCGTCATCTCGCATCTCGTAGCGCCGCTTCTGCGAGCAGCTTACCCAGTAACGCCCGATGGTCGCTACTTCGTCGTTCGCGGACGCCTTTGGCGCACCAGCAATCCGGCCCTCGAACACGCGACCCGCACCGATCTGGTCAGCCAATTGATGCCCGCCCGCCGGGCTGTCCGCGATGCTAAAGGCGACCCGGGACTGCTTGCTGTAGCCCGGGCCGCGGTCGATGCCGCCAAACACGCGCTCGGCGAACGTGGGCCGGTCTGGTGGACGGACGGCGCACCGGACTTCAATCGCAAGATGGTCGCAAACACGCCATACGCCGCGTGGTATGCCGATCTCGATCGACAGCCGATTCCCGCTGGCTAAGTTCTAGAAGTTCGCCACCTTGGGGCTGCCGCGCGATTCCATCTCGAGCAGCCAATGTCGCCAAAACGATGCTAGCGCAGCCATGAGTAGTCAGCCTAGATCGTGACCTTTCGCCGAGCTTCGGGTCGTCGTCGGCTCTGCGATCAGGGTGGAGCGGCGCGCCACGGGCTCGTTCCGGATGCTGAGCAACTCGCGCCTAACTAGTATTTTTCTCAACGACGTGCGTCGCTCGGTCATTCTAAACGTAGCATTAATGTCCGTAAAGATTTCGGACTTGGGCACGTGGAGGGCTTATGCGTACATTGAGTATTCTGATCAGCGCTGCAATCGCGGCTGCGATACCAGCAACGGCGGCCGAGGCCGCGCTGTATACCTTTAATCTGACCGGATCGCGGACCGCGAGCTTCACTCTCGACAGTACAAAGCCATCATCGTTCACGGCGCTGCAATCGCAATTCTCGAACGTTGCCGGGACTTACAGCGGCGCGCCGGGCGTTTCCGACGTGAGCTTCGGCATCGTTCCTACCGTCAGTGCCGTGGACGTCGTCAATATGACGCTCGGCTTCAGCCAGTTCTCCGGGCCACAATTGTTTACCGGACCAACGTCGAATCCGGTCTTCAACATTGGCACGTTCGCGCTTAGCAGCATCGTTGCGGGCAACAGCACGCTGACGATCGCGGCGGCGCCGGTCGGCGGCGTTCCCGAGCCCGCCAGCTGGGCGCTCATGCTGACCGGCTTCGCGCTGGTCGGCGGCGCAATGCGCCGTCGCGGAACGATCAGCTACGCAGCCTAGGCATCACTTCCAAAATTGCTCCGCGGGTTGGTGACAGCCGCATGCTGGCGGTATCACGAATTCGCTACATGTCGCCCAAGCAGCGCAGTCGATAAAGCCGAGCCGACCCACGCCTTCGTCCCGCCCGCAAAGTAAACTGGTGCGCCTTGTAGCTTGTTTAAACAACGCGTCGGAGCGCCGGAGTAGCTGACCGCCGGCGCTCCAGCGGTTACGCAGCCCCGGCCCTGACGTTCACGGCTGACTCGGCCAGCTCGCTCATCAGGTCGTCGCCTCGGTGCATATCTTTGACCGCGGCTTCGAGCTGGTTGTGGTCCTCATCGAGCTTCAGCGCCTTGGCAAAAGCGGCAACCGTGCCAAAGCCGGTGATGCCGTAGTGCGTCATGCGCTGATACTGCGCAATGATCGCGGCATCGAGCACCGGGCCGGATTTCGGGGCGTCATCGATGGTGTGCTTGATCGCCTCGGCGACCAGCCCTTCCATGCCTTTGCAGTGCTCCTTTTTGACCCTCTCGTCCTGCGCCTCGATAAGCGTCTTGAGCAGCTCGGTATGCGTGGCGATCCCGGGCTGTGACGCCTTGAGCATGTCCTTCAGCTTGGCGTCGCTTGCCTGCGGCGTGATCTTGGTCAGCGCCTTCGCCATCTGGTCGTTGGCGGACCACAGGTCCTTCAACTCGTCGACGTAGAGTTCCTGTAGTGTTGAGATCTTGGCCATGATGTCTTCCTCCGACGGGTTAGATGTCAGCCTCTCCTCAACAACCGAGAGGAGATCGCGTTGCAGCCATGGCCTATGTGCGACTGGATCGCGGCGCTGCAGCGACAGTGCGAGCTGGCGACAACATGTCCGAATCGTCGAGCGCTTTATCCATGCTGCCCTTGC
>CAXTTR010000457.1:0-2414 GCA_964247215.1 uncultured Sphingomonadaceae bacterium | reverse complement strand
GGCTTGCCGAGCGCTTCACCGTCGTCGCGCCCGACCTGCCCGGCCACGGCTTCACCTCGGCGCTGGCCTCGCCGACCCTGCCCGCGATGGCGCGCGCGGCGGGTGCGCTGATCGCTGCGCTCGGGCTGCCGCCGGCGCTGATCGCCGGGCATTCGGCGGGGGCAGCGGTGGCGCTGCAGCTTGGCGGGGCAATGGCAGTTCCGGTGCCGGTCGTCTCCTTCAACGGCGCGCTGCTGCCGTTCCCCGGCCCGGCTCAGCGGCTGTTTCCGGCGCTGGCCAAGCTGTTGTTCGTCAACCCGGTCGTGCCCGCGCTCGCCGCCGTGCAGGCGCGCGCGCCGGGCGTCGTCGCGCGCTTCCTCGTCCGCGCCACGGGCTCGCACATCGATGCGCGCGGGGTCGAGCTGTACACGCGGCTGTTCCGGCGGCGCGAACACGTCGCGGGCGCGCTGGCAATGATGGCGAACTGGGATCTCGCGCCACTCGCGGCGCGGCTGCCGGGCAGCAGCGCGCCGCTGCTGCTGGTTTACGGCGACAACGATGCCGCCGTGCCACCGTCGGTGTCGCTCGACGTCGCCAGGCAGGTTACCGGCGCGGCAACCGCGGCGATGCCGAAGCTCGGCCACCTGTCGCACGAGGAGGACCCGGCGGCGGCGACGCGGATCATCCTCGATGCGGCGGGCGGCTGGGGCATCTGATGGCGAACTACTACGGCGCGATCGAAGGCGTCATCATGGCGGTCATCGTCGTCGGCTTTGCGCTGTGGCAGCTGTGGACGCTGCGCGACCGGTAATTCGGCCGCGTCGCCACTTGACAAAAGAGCCGTTCTGGTTAACAGACGCCAGATGACAAATCCGCCCCCAATGCTGACCCGCCCGCGCCGCAATGGCTGGACACCCGAGGTCCAGCAGCTGTTCCTCGACGAGCTGACGTGTACCGCGTCGCCGAAGCTCGCGGCGGCCGCAGCCGGGCGTTCGCTGCAATCGGCTTACAAGCTTCGCGAGCGTGCCAGTGCGATATCGTTCCGCGAGGGCTGGGCGGCGGCGATGGCCGACTGTCTCACCCGCGTGCGCGAGACAGCGATCGACCACGCCTTCAACGGCCACACCGCCCCGATCATGAAATACGGGCGCAAAATCGGGGAGCGGCATGTCATCAACGATCGCATGCTGCTCTCGTTGATGCGGCTGTACGATGCTCCCGCCTATCATGCCGACCGCGCGCGCGAGATACCGCCGGTCGCCGCCGCGACGACGAAGCCGCTGACCCAGGCTGATGCCGTGGCGCAATGCAAGGCCGCACTGGCGCAATTACTGACTGCGGATTTCCCGCAAGCTGCTGTGATCGTTCAGGATGTGTAGTCGCAACGAGTCGCCCTAGAGTCGCCCTAGCAGTGGGATCGCTTCACCCGCGTCGCGGCATCCGGAACGGCAGCATCAGCCTGACCAGCGGGGCGCGGAAACGGTCGAGCGACAGGCTTTCGTGGACCGCGTCGCACGTCTCGCCGAACAGCGTCGTGCGCAGCGTCGAGCGCACGTAGAACGGGCTGTCCTCCCACGTCCGCACCACCGCGACGCTGCCGCCCGCATCGACCCGGGTGTCGCGCGCCATCCGCCAGCCGGATGTCGGCAGCCGGTGCCGCGGCGGGGCCTCGACCGGCTCGATGCTGCCGTCATCGCCGATCCGCAGCGCGAGGCGGAAGCTCGAGCCGTCGCGACGGTAGCCGTCGTAGAGCACGACCGTATCGGCGGCGCGATGCGCGCGCGACCAGTTCCAGTCGGCGAAGCCGTCCTCGAGCGCCTCGGTGCCGCAGTTGCTGTCGAGATAGCCGGTCCCCGACCAGCTGACACCGGGTTGCGTCATCGCCACCTCGACCCGCGCGCGCGGCGCGATCGGCCGCCAGCGGTGCCGGCCCGCCGGATCGAGCGCGAACGACTCGGTGACCAGCGCGGCGGGCGTCAGCCGGACTTCGCCGCGCAGCCGCCGCGGCAGCGGTGCGGTGACCTCGTCGATCCGCGCCACCAGCGTATCGCCGTCCCAGCACAGGCTGCTCGGGCCGATGCTGAGCGAACCGGCATCACGCGCCAGCGCGCCGCGGCCGCGCTCGGTCATCGCCCAGCGCTTGCCGCCGGGGCCATAAAGCGCGACGTTGACCGCGACGTGGTTCGCCGGATTGCGGCGTCCGCTCCAGGCGTAATAGGGCGAGAAGACGCTGCCGATGAAGGCGATCAGCGTCAGTCCGTGCTGGCCGTCGTCGCTGAGCGCGTCGATGTACCACCAGCGGTAGCCGCCCGGCCCGACCGCGCCGTCGAAGCGCGGTCCGGCATCGTTGCGGTCAAGGCTCAGATCGGCAAGCCGCGCGCCACCGCTGCCGCCGCCAGCCGCCCCGACAGTGCCGCCATCGGCACCCCCGCTCC
>CAXTTR010000456.1:0-2417 GCA_964247215.1 uncultured Sphingomonadaceae bacterium | reverse complement strand
GTGATGGATCTCGCCCGTGACGCCGCTCGCCAGGTCGCTGAGCAGGTAAACCCCTGCCCCGCCGACATCGTCGATCGTGACATTGCGGCGCAGCGGCGAATTATACTCGTTCCACTTCATGATATAGCGGAAGTCGCCGATACCGCTTGCCGCGAGCGTCTTGATCGGACCGGCCGAGATGGCGTTGACGCGCACCCGCTGCGGCCCGAGGTCCATCGCGAGATACTTGACGCTGGCCTCGAGCGCCGCCTTGGCGACGCCCATGACGTTATAGTGCGGGATGACCTTCTCCGCCCCGTAGTAGGTCAGCGTCAGCAACGACCCGCCGTCGGGCATCATCGCGGCGGCGCGCTGCGCGACGGCGGTGAAGCTGTAGACGCTGATGTTCATCGTCATCGTGAAATTGTCGAGGCTGGTGTCGACGTAGCGCCCGCGCAGTTCGTTCTTGTCGGAAAAGCCGATAGCGTGGACGAGGAAGTCGATCGTCGGCCAGCGCTCCGTCACTTCGGCAAAGCAGCGGTCGAGCGAGGCGGTGTTCGCGACGTCGCACTCGACGAGGAATGGGCCGTTTGCCCCATCGACGCCCCGGCTCAGGCTGGTCGCCAGCGGCCGCACGCGCTTTTCAAGCGCCTCGCCCTGATAGCTGAAGGCGATCTCCGCTCCTTGCGCGTTCAGGGCCTGCGCGATCCCCCACGCCAGGCTGCGGTCGTTGGCGACGCCCATGATGAGGCCGCGCTTGCCCGCCATGAGCTGGCCTTGCATCGGCTGCGGCGCGACCTGCAACATTCACTTACCTGTAATCTGATCTGCCTGCCGCTTCTGGCCGACTTTAGGAATAATCGCCAGTGCTGCATTCAGTTGCGCGCCGGCGACCAATCCGAGGCCGATGATGTAGAAGAACAACAGTGCGACGATGACGCCCGCAAGGCTGCCATAGGTCAGGTCATAGCTGCCGAAGCTGCGCAGTACGACGGGCAGCAGCATCGTCGTGCCGATCCACACCACCGTCGTCAGCGCCGCGCCCGGCCAGATCGGGCTGCTTCCCAGCCGGTACTTGCCCGGCGTCAGCACATAGAAGATGCCGTACAGCGCGAGCATCAGCGTCGCCGCGGGCAGCAGCTGCCCCAGCCCGAGCAGCCGCGCGGTCTGCCCCGCGAGCGGCAGCAGGTGCACGACGAACTGCTCGGTGCCGGTCAGCATCACCTGCACCGCGAACGCCACCACCATCAGCAGCACCGCGGCGACGATCAGCAGGATGGAGCTGATCCGGTAGCGCCACACCGGCTGCGACGGCGCCGTGCCGTAGCTGCGCCGGATGAGTTCGCGGATGGTCTCGATGAAGCCGGAGATCGTCCACAACGTCACGACGATGCCGAACGTCAGCAGGCCATTGCTGGCACGCGCGGTGATCACCTTGCGTACCGGCCCGGCGATCAGCGACCCGACATCGGGCGGCACCGTGCGCAGGAAGCCGTCGACGGCGCGCAAGCCGTCATCGGTGCGGCCGAGCGTTCCCGCCACCGTGGCGACCACAATGAAGAACGGGAACAGCGTCAGCAACGACAGATAGGCGAGATTACCGGCGTTGGTAAAGCCATCGTTGAAGGTCCCGGTGGCGATACGCTCGACAACCCGCAGCGCGCGCGCGGCGCGCAGGCGGACGATAGCGCGGAGCAGGGCGGCGCGGAGCAGGGTGGCACGGATGGGCATGTGGCTGGTCTAACTCCGATCAGACGCAGGCTAACGCATTCACCTTCACCCGCTGCCCCAGCGCAAGCTGGGGCCCACGCTCATGCAACAGCGCGAACTGCCCGAACATAGGCCCCAGCTTGCGCTGGGGCAGCGGCTGAAACTCACGACTAATCCCACCAGATCCCGACAAGCCTCAGTAGCCGCTTCAGTCCACCCCCAGCCCACTCCGCGGATTGCGCTCCGCGTCCCCCGCCCAACTCTCCGCAAACGTCTTCAGCTCGGCATCGTCGCCAGGCAAGTCGACCAGCAGCCGCACCAGCTGGTCACCCCGGCTGCTATCGCCGCGCGTGAACCCCCGCGCGCGCAGGCGCAACGTCCGCCCCGACGTAGACCTCGCCGGGATGCTTAGAGTCACCGGGCCGTCGACGGTCGGTACGCGGATCTTCGCGCCGAGCACCGCCTCGCCGAGCCGCACCGGCAGGTCGAGGCGGATGTCGTCGCCGTCGCGGGTGAAGAAGCGATGCGGCGCGGTCTCGAGTGTCACCAGCGCGTCGCCCGCACCGCCCGGCCCGGGATCGCCCTGCCCGCCGAGGCGGACCTGCTGACCCTCCTCGAACCCCGGCGGCAGCTTGAGGTCGAGCGTCTTGCCGTTGCGCAGTGAAATCCGCTGCGCTTTGAGCGATGCCGCATCCTCGAACGGCACGCTGAGCTTGTAGGCAACGTCG
>CAXTTR010000455.1:0-2418 GCA_964247215.1 uncultured Sphingomonadaceae bacterium | reverse complement strand
ACGCCGATCTATAAGCGCGACCTCGACCACACGAAATATTTCGGCGGCTACCTGCTCCACCCCTACGTCAGCTTCTACACCGGGCGCGGCTGCAAATCGCGGTGCACATTCTGCCTGTGGCCGCAGACAGTTGGCGGGCACAATTATCGCACGCGGTCGATCGAGAACGTCGTTGCCGAAGTCAAGTACACGATGGCGACGTGGCCCGACGTCAAGGAGATTTTCTTCGACGACGATACGCTGACCGACAACGCCCCGCGCGTCGAGGCGCTGGCGGTCGAACTCGGCAAGCTCGGTGTCACCTGGTCGTGCAACGCCAAGGCCAACGTGCCGCGCCGCACGCTCGAGATCATGAAAGCTAACGGCCTGCGATTGCTGCTTGTCGGCTATGAGAGCGGCAACCAGCAGATCCTCATCAATATCAAGAAGGGCCTGCGCACCGAAGTCGCGCGGCAGTTCACCAAGGATTGCCACGAGCTCGGCATTGTCATCCACGGCACCTTCATCCTCGGCCTCCCCGGCGAGACGCGCGAGACGATGGAGGAGACGATGAAGTACGCGATGGACCTGAACCCGCATACCATCCAGGTGTCGCTCGCCGCGCCGTATCCAGGCACGTTTTTGTACAAGCAGGCGACCGAGAATGGCTGGTTCGACAACAAGGCCGAGCTGCTGACCGAAGGCGGCGAGCAGATCGCGCAGCTGAGCTATCCGCACCTGCCGCGCGAAGAAATCTTCGCCGCGGTCGAGGTCTTCTACAAGCGCTATTACTTCCGCTTCTCGAAAATCAAGGACATCGTCCTCGAGATGCTGCGCGACCGGCAGATGATGAAGCGCCGCCTGCGCGAGGGCGTCGAATTCTTCGCCTTTCTGCGGCACCGCAAGGAGAGCGCGGCGTGAAGCGCTGGGACAACCCTGCGTGAGGCGGCTGATCGTCACCGCCGACGATTTCGGCGTGGCGAGCGAGGTCAATGCGGCGGTGATGACGGCGCACCGCGAGGGTGTGCTGACCGCCGCGAGCCTGATGATCGGCGCTCCTGCGGCAGCCGAGGCTGTCGCAGCGGCGAAGACCGCGCCGCGGCTCGGTGTCGGCTTGCACCTCGTGCTCGTCGACGGCATGCCGGTGCTGCCGCCCGAGCAGGTACCCGACCTCGTCGATACACGCGGGCGTTTCCGCGACGATATGGTGCGGGCGGGGGCGGCCTTTGCGTTCAGCCCCGCGACGCGCCGCCAGCTCGAAGCCGAGATCGTCGCGCAGTTCGAGGCGTTTGCCGCGACCGGGTTGCGGCTCGATCATGTCAATGCGCACAAGCACTTTCACCTGCACCCGGTAATCGCCGGGCTGGTCATCACTGTCGGACGGCGCTTCGGAATGCAGGCGGTTCGCGCGCCGGTCGAGCCAGCGGCGGTGCTGCGTGCCGCCGAGCCCGGCACTCACGCGGGTACCGATGTCGCGACGCCCTGGGCGATGCTGATGCGCGCGCGGCTGCGGCGCGCCGGGCTGCTGGTTCCCGACGCGGTGTTCGGTCTGCGCTGGACCGGGCATGTCACTGCAACCCGGCTGGCGGCGCTGATCGAGCATCTGCCGCCGGGGCTGAGCGAGATCTACCTGCATCCGGCAACCAGCGACAGCTTCGCCGGGCACGCGGCCGGTGCCGATCACCGGGGCGAGTTTGCCGCACTTTGCGATGCTCGCGTCAAGGCCGCGGTAGCAAGTATCGAGTGCGGCAGTTTTTCCGATTTCAGCCCGGAAAGGATTGCCGCATGAACGAGATGACCGCTTACTCGAACTTCGCGATGAATTTCGAGCTGCCCGCCGGCGCCGGTCAGCGTGTGCCGATCGGCAGCGACGCGCATAAGGTGCTGTTCTGCCGGACGTTGCTCGACACGCACGACCCGTACCGCCCGGCGTTGCTCGACTGGCCGGTGCTCGACGATACAACGCGGGGCAAGATCGTCTCGCTGCCGATCTGGGACATCGCGGTCGCCACCGAAGGCCGGGCCAGCATGAACGTCTCGACGTTCGGGCAAAGCCTGACCGACCCGCTGCTCAAGGCCGCCGTCGACATGAACGCGTTCGAGGAGAAGCGCCACAAGATCGTGCTGTCGGACATGGTCGCCGCCTACGGCATCGTGCTCGAGCCCGAGGCCGAGTATGTCCGCCCGCGCGACCCCGAGTGGGCGTTCATGGTCACCGGCTTTTCGGAGTGCATCGACAGCTTCTTCGGCTTCGGGCTGTTCAAGCTGGCGCAGGACTCGGGGTTCTTCCCGCCCGAGCTCGTCGATACCTTCGAGCCGGTGATGCGCGAGGAGGGTCGGCATATCCTGTTCTTCGTCAACTGGGTGGCATGGGCGCGGCGCAACATGCCATGGTGGCGGCGGCCGTATTTTGCGGCTAAGGTGCTGGCAGTATGGGCC
>CAXTTR010000454.1:0-2428 GCA_964247215.1 uncultured Sphingomonadaceae bacterium | reverse complement strand
CGCGCCGTCATGCGGTCAGCGCCTGCAGCTTGCGGACCAGCGCCACCGGGTCGCCCCGGATGCTCAGCACGACGCCGCCGGCGGCTGGAGTCCAGGCGAACATCAGCAGCTCAGATTACCCCGGCATCGAGCAGGATCGCCGGTAGCAGCCGCTGAATCAGGATAATCAGCAGGATCAGCACCATCGGCGACAGGTCGATGCCGCCGAGCTCGGGAAGCACGCGCCGGATCGGACTGAGCAGCGGCTGAAAGAAACGGTCGAGCCCGCGATAGACACCGCGAACGAAACCGTTCGACATGTTGACGACGTTGAACGCCACCAGCCACGACAGGATCGCCTGCAGGATCAGCGCCCAGATAATCCACTGCAGGACCATGATGACGATGCCGACAAGTGCGGTCAGGGTGTTCATTGTGAGATGGCGCTCCGCTCGCGTTGTTGCAGCGCGATGTAGTGGAGGGCGGCGGCAGGCGCAATGAACGGCGGAGGGTTGACGGGCGGCGCAGGGACGGCGGCATGGCCGACGTCGATTCCGGCGTGCTGAGCGGGTCAGGCTCAATTTCGTCCAAGGTTGAGCCGTAACCCCCGCGCAGGTCGCGACCATGTATCGAGGCGGCAACCCTCAGGCGTGGACCAGTGTCCCGGCTCCGGCACGCGTGAAAATCTCGAGCAGCATCGCATGCGGCACCCGCCCGTCGAGGATGACCGCGGCATCGACTCCGGCGGCGACCGCGGCGACGCAGGTTTCGAGCTTGGGGATCATGCCGCCCGAGATCGTCCCGTCGCCCATCAGCAGCGCGACATCGTCCGGCGTCAGGTCGGTCAGCAGCGCGCCGTCCTTGCCGAGCACGCCCGCGACGTCGGTGAGCAGGAACAGCCGCGCCGCGCCGATCGCGCCGGCGATCGCCCCCGCCATCGTATCGGCGTTAATGTTGTAGGTGTGCCCGTCCGCGCCGAGTCCGACCGGCGCGATCACCGGCACGATGCCCGCCGCGATCAGCACGTCGATGATGCGGCGGTCGATATGTTCGGGCTCGCCGACGAAGCCGAGGTCGACCGCGGCCTCGATGCGGCTACCCGGATCGACCCGGGTCCGCGTCACCTTGGCGACGCGGACCAGATGCGCGTCCTTGCCCGAGATGCCCGCCGCGGTGCCGCCGGCGGCGTTGATCCAGCCGACCAGTTCCTTGTTGATCGACCCCGCCAGCACCATCTCGGCGACCTCGGCGGTGGCGGCGTCGGTGACCCGCAGCCCGTCGACAAAGGCGCTCTCGATACCGAGCCGCTTGAGCATCGCACCGATCTGCGGCCCGCCGCCATGCACCACCACCGGGTTGATGCCGATGGCTTTCAGCAGCACGATATCGGCGGCAAACCCCTGCGCCAGCTCGCTATCGCCCATCGCGTGCCCGCCGTATTTAACGACGAACGTCGCCCCGGCATAGCGCTGCAGATACGGCAGCGCCTCGATCAGCGTCTCGGTCTTGGCGAGGATGGCAGGGTGTGGAGCGTTGGGGTTCATGGCGCATGCCTATACGGTCGACCAGCCACGGAACCTAGCCTATGCAGCAGAATGTTAGGAGAGCCACTCGCCTGGAGTGAGGACTTGGACGGCCGGAAATAGCGCGCGCATATGTCCGGTGTTGAAAGTGATAATTGCCTCGGCCCCATGCACTACCCCGGTACGTCCGATTAGATAGTCATACAGCCGCGCGCCAATGCCGATGCTAGCAAAACTCTCAATCGCATGGATCGTCTGTTCGGGCGTCATAGCGACGAGGGTCGTCGTCGCCCGGATGTTGGCGAGAGCGGTTGTTACGAGCACCGGATCAAATGCGTAAGGCATCGCCCCGCCACGTCGTGTCAGCGTTACAAACGTCTCGGCATAGCTATGCGCGGCAACGATCACGCGTTGGTGGATATCGGCGAAAAGCGCCGCCGCTTCTGTATGATGCTTGTGCGATCGAACCAGCTGAGCAACGACAACGTTCGAATCAACAAGTATCAATCTTGAACACCCTCGCGCGTTTCGTCAATCGACGCCTGAACTTGCTCGGCGGATACCGGTGGACCTCCAGTCAGAACGAGCAATCTTCCCTCACGTACTAGTCCATCGGGAATATCGTCTTGCAGCTGTACTGGCGGAATGTAGCGCGCCAGCGCGTCCTCGATAATTCGTGTCGCTGTCATGCCGGTCGTGCGAACGAGCTCATCGGTTCGCCGCCGAATATAGTCCGAGCGGACTGCTATTTGGGCGGGACGATTATTAGCCATTGCAAAATTATATAGCCACTCGCTGCATATGTCTAGACAGTCGTGGGCTGGCCGGTTTGTCGGTCCGCGGCTCAGCGCACTGGCACCGCCACGCCACTCGAATAGTCGTAGAACCCGCGTCCCGACTTCTTCCCGTACCAGCCGGCCTCGACA
>CAXTTR010000453.1:0-2456 GCA_964247215.1 uncultured Sphingomonadaceae bacterium | reverse complement strand
GGTTCAGGCTCCGTCGCAATGCCGATGTTCGCTGAGTGCATCGCTACAGCCAGGCTGCCTATACGATGGTCGAAGGCCGTTTGTGCCTGTGCGACCTCGGACCCGTAGCTGACGGCCCAGGCATAGAGTGCCGCGAACGGCTGCTGCAGGGTCAACCCTAGCGGCGTGATCGAGTACTCGACCGCGACCGGTGAGGTGGCGATCACGCGCCGCGTCACGAGGCCGTTCCGTTCCAGGCGCCGCAGCGCCTGGGTCAGCGCCTTGTGGGTGATGCAGCCAAGCCTGCGTTTGATCGCGTTGAAGCGCGCGGGTTGGGTGCAGATGACGCCCAGGATCATAACGGACCACTTGTCCGCGATCTGATCGAGGACGGGGCGGGTCACTTCGGCTTCGGTGAGGATTTGCTGCTCAGGTTCGCGCATGCGCGGTTTCCCATGTATACCTACGCGATACCAGGTGCGTAGTTGATTGTAGGTATACGCGATGTATTTGATGCCTCAAGCATCGGAGCACGGTTTATGTCAAGATTGGACGGAAAGATCGCGGTCGTCACCGGCGGCAGCAGTGGCATCGGCCTCGCCATCTCGCGACGCCTCGCCGAGGAGGGCGCCCACGTCTTCATCACCGGGCGCCGCCAGGCCGAACTCGACGAGGCGGTCGCGCTCATCGGCGAGCGTGCCGAGGCCGTGCAGGGCGACGCCACAAGTGCGGTCGACCTGGACCGGCTTTACCGGATGGTGATGGCCAGCAAGGGCAGGCTGGACATCATTGTCGCAAATTCCGGCTTCTCCGAAGCGGCCATGCTCGACGACATCACCGAGGAGCATTTCGACAAGACCTTCGGCCTGAACGCACGGGCGACGCTGTTCACCGTGCAGAAAGCCGTGCCGCTGATGACCGGCGGCGGCGCGATTGTGCTGATCGGGTCCATCGCCGGCTCCATCGGAACGCCCGGCTACGGCGCCTACGGCGCGACAAAGGCAGCGGTGCGGTCTTACGCGCGGACCTGGGCCAACGAATTGGCAGGCCAGAGCATCCGGGTAAACACGCTCAGCCCGGGGCCGATCGACACGCCGATGCTGGCCGGCACCACGGAGGAGGTCAAGACAACGCTCAAGGGAATGATCCCGCTTGGCCGCTTGGGCCTGCCGGAGGAAGTCGCAGCAGCCGCCCTGTTCCTTGCCTCGGACGAAAGCAGCTTCATCACAGGCGCCGAGCTCTGCATCGACGGCGGGATGAGCCAGGTATGAGGGAACTGGATTTGATCAACTCCAACGCAAAACGCGCTAAACTCCGCCGCGCTATCTGCGTCGCGCTCATTCTCGGCCTGTCCGCACCCACATTGCCTGCGCAAGCGCAAGCGGTACAGCAAAGCCAAGCAGCACGTGTGCTGGTTTCGGCAACTCCGCATATGATTCCCCAAGAAATCCACGGCACTGCCAGGCTGCTGATCCACGACATGCCGAGCACGCAAGGCGGCACTACGCGCGCATCGACGCTCCTGTTCGTGCCCACCGGCCAGCCTCCGGCCGGAAGCTGGCCGGTCATCGCCTGGGCGCACGGTACGACCACCCCGGGGCAAAAGACGTGTGCGCCCAGCCTGTCACCCGATCTGGACGGCGGCCTTACCCGCGACGGCTTCACGAGCAACTATGCCTATCAAATCGCGGAGCTGGTCAATTCGGGCTATGCGGTGGTCGCGCCCGACCTTGAGGGGCTGGGTCCCGTCGCGACCGTCCCCAATCCCTATTTCAGTGAGGCGAGCATTGCGCGATCGCTGATCGCCGGCGTGTTGGCTGCGCGTGAGGCCGATCCCACGCTGTCGACGCGATGGGTGGCCTTTGGGCATTCAGAGGGCGGGCACGGCGTGCTCGCGGTCGAGGCGCACGCAGCCGAGGCGCCCGGACTCACCTTCCTGGGCGCCGTGGCGGCTGCCCCATACAACTCCGTCGCCGCGACCGCCGTTCTCTCCGGCCAGCAGGCGGACACGGCGAAGACCGATGCTGCCGCGGTTTCGGCCCGCATGGGCCAGAACTTCCAGGCCGCCCTGATGACGGTCGGGCTGATGGCGCAATCGCGGTCATTCGACCCCCGAACGGTGATGGGCGAGGACCTTCAGCGCATCCTGCCCGCCTTCCGCGCGCAATGCTCGGTGGGCGCGATCGCGGTTATCACCAAGGCCATTCAGGCCAAAGGGCAGGCGCGATTCGCCGGGCTCAAGCTTGGTTGGGACAAGACACCCCAGATGAGCGCCTTTCTGACAAAAAACGATCCTGCGGTGACGCCAGACTTTACGCTGCACCTTTCCACCCTGATCGTGCAGGGCACGGCCGACACCTTCGTTCCCGAGCCGCTGACGACGATGCTCGTGGCGCGCCTTGAGACCCGGGGCGCAACGGTGACGTACAAGCGTTACCCTGGCGCCGACCACTTCACGCTCATCAAGCGGGCCGACG
>CAXTTR010000452.1:0-2477 GCA_964247215.1 uncultured Sphingomonadaceae bacterium | reverse complement strand
AGCGGCTCCGCTCGCCCTTCGCCGCCCAGATCAGCGTCTCGTGCGCGTTGGTGAAGCGGGTGCCCTTGAAGTTCGGCATCGGGTTGGCCTTGCGCCAGACGATGTCGTTCAGCACCCAGAAACCCATATCCTGCAATGCCGCGCCGACGCGGAAGATGTTGTGATAGCTGCCGATCGTCCAGATCGTGCCGTCGTCCTTGAGGACGCGGTGCGCCGCCGCCAGCCACGCGCGGGTGAACGCGTCGTAATCGGCGAAGCTGTCGAACTTGTCCCAGTCGTCGTCGACCGCATCGACCCGCCCGCCTTCGGGTCGGTAAAGGTGTTGTGCCAGTTGAAGATTGTATGGCGGGTCGGCGAAGATCAGGTCGACCGACCTGGCCGGCAAGGCGGCCATCGCCGCGATACAATCGCCGGTGATGATGTGATCGAGTTGCAAGCCGCTGCCCCGGTGATTTCCCCGGTAGCGACCCTGAGTCCGAGTTGTCGCACCTGTCAACTGTGGCCGGAAAGACTCACTTCACGCCAGCTCGGTTGCCCCAACCGCAATCGGTGCACTTACCCCGTCCGCCGCCAGCCGCGCCGCGACCGGCGCGAAGCTGCGGCGATGATGCGGCGTCGCCCCGAGCGCCGCCAGCCCGCGCGCGTGATCGGGCGTGCCGTAGCCCATGTTGGTGTGCCAGTGGTAACCGTCGTGCTGCCCGGCAAGCGCGATCATCAGCCGGTCGCGCGTCACCTTGGCGATAATACTGGCGGCGGCGATCGAGACGCACAGCGCGTCGCCCGAGACGATCGTCTCGCAGCTGCGCTGCCAGCGCGGCTTGCGGTTGCCGTCGATCAGCACGTGATGCGGCTCGCGCGCCAGCGCCGCCACCGCGCGCTCCATCGCCAGCATCGTCGCCCAGTGAATATTGATCGTGTCGATCTCCTCGACCGACGCGATACCGACGCCGAACTCGGCGCAGTGAACCAGCATCGCCCACAGCTCCTCGCGGCGCTCGAAGGTCAGCTGCTTGGAGTCGTTCAGTCCGTCAGGAATGCATTTCGGGTCGAGCACGACCGCGGCGGCGACCACCGGCCCTGCCCACGGCCCGCGTCCAGCCTCGTCGACGCCGGCGACGCGCCCGGCATAGGCGGCCTCGCGGCTATAGCAGGGCATGGTTGAACCCCAGCGGGCCGTGGCCGCCGCCTAAGCCGGGCGCGGCGCGAATCGCATTCTGTACGAATAGCCGCGCGCGTACGGTCGATTCGACCAGACTCAGCCCCTGCGCCAGGCTCGTAGCGAGCGCCGAGGCCAGCGTGCAGCCGGTCCCGTGCGTGTGCCTCGTATCGATGCGCGGGCTGGCGTAGCGATGCTGCAGCGACGGCGTCACCAGCCAGTCGGCAATTTCGGCGCCCTCCAGATGTGCGCCCTTCGCCAGCACCGCGCCCGCGCCGAGCCCGAGCAGCTCCTGCGCCGCCAGCACGGCGTCGGCCTCGTCCTCGATGTCGACCCCGGTCAGCGCCGCGAGTTCGGGCGTATTGGGGGAGACCAACGCTGCCATCGGCACTAGCCGCCGCAGCATCGCCTCGACCGCATCGTCGGCCAGCAGCGCCGCGCCGCCCTTCGCCACCATCACCGGGTCGAGCACGATAGGCAGGCGCAAATCGCCCAGCACGTCGGCGACCGCGTCGATGATACCGGCGCTGCCCAGCATGCCGAGCTTCACCACATCCACCCCGATATCATCCAGCACGGCGCGCATCTGCGCCGCGACCAGCGCAGGGGACATCAGCTCGACCGCTTGCACGCCCAGCGTGTTCTGCACGGTGATCGCGGTGATCGCGGTCGCTGCGTAACCGCCGAGCATGGTGACGGTCTTGATGTCCGCCTGAATACCAGCGCCGCCGCCGGAATCGGACCCGGCGACGATGAGAATGCGGGGAATCACGCGGCGGCGTGGCGGCGTACGGTCTGGTCGCCAAAGCCCTCAAACAGTCCCTGCGCAGAAATATCCTCGTCGATCTCTTCCCAGTGAATGCCGCGGCGGCTGAGGTCGAAGCTCAGCCGCTGTTCGGGGGTAGCATTGAGTAATCGCGGGAACCACGCCAACGGCACACCGATCGTCCGACCGTCGTCGATATCGACCCAAAACATATCCTCGTCAAAACGGACTGCCTTGGGAGCGAAAGAAGTCATTCCAAGCCCTTTCCAACTGATCGCGTTCGCGCTGTACGATCAGCCTCAATTCGCGGAGATCACGACTGCCAATACCATCATTGTAGCAAAGGTGAACGAACGGACGTAGCCAAATCTTCGCTTCGGGCTCGTCGCGCGTCACGTGAACATGCGCCGGTTCGCGCGGCCGCCCCTCGTTAGCGTAGAAGTAAAATCGGTAGCCGTTGTGCCTGAAAACAACCGGCACTAACCCGCCGCCGCCACCGCCGCGCAGATGTCGTCGACCACCTCGGTCACCAGCCCCAGGTCCTCGCCCTCGGCC
>CAXTTR010000451.1:0-2478 GCA_964247215.1 uncultured Sphingomonadaceae bacterium | reverse complement strand
GCGCTGGACCGGCCAGGAAGTCGAAGTCGGCGACACCGTCGCAGGTTCCGAAGCGCGCGCGACGCTGACCGTCGGCAAGCTCGAACTTCGGCTGATGCACGACCACCAGGAGCGCGCCGGATATGTTACACTAGCGGTAGCGCGGCTGGTCGAAAAGCGCCTCGACGGCTCGGTGGTGCTCGATCCGGCGTTCATTCCGACGGCGCTGAGCTGCGCCGCATCCGAGCGGCTGACGAGCTTTATCGCCGAGATGCGCGGGCTGCTCCAGCACCGCGGGGCCGCCATCGCCAACCGGCTGTCGAGCCAGGGCGGCAAGAGCACCGCCGAAATCAGTGACTTTCTCGTGCTGATGCTGGTCAATCGCAACGACATGCTGCTGCGCCATCTCGGCTCGCTGCAGGATTTGCACCCTGAAACATTATACCGGACCTTTGCCGAACTCGCGGGCGAGCTGGCAACCTTCACCGAATCGGCGACTAACCGCCCGCCGCAGCTTCCACCGTATAATCACAGCGACTTGACGGGCTCTTTTAAACCGCTGGTTGGCTTCCTGCGCGACGCGCTGTCGGCGGTATTCGAGCAGACCGCGATCGCGATCCCGCTCGAGGAGCGCGCTTTCGGCATTCGTGTCGCCAAGATCACCGATCGCTCGCTGTTCAGCGACTGCGTCTTCGTCGTCGCGGCGCGTTCGTCGATCGACGCCGAGCTGCTGCGCGCCAACCTGCCCAAGCGCACGACGATCGGCGCAGTCGAGCGTATCCGCGACCTCGTCAACCTGCAGCTCGGCGGCGCGCCGATCCGCCCGCTGCCCGCTGAGCCACGGCAAATCCCGTTTCGCGCCAATATGATCTACTTCGAAGTTAATGCACAGTCTGAAGACTGGCGGCTGATCGAGCAATCGGGCGGCGTCGCGGTGCATGTCTCGGGCGATGTTCCCGACCTGACGATCGAACTCTGGGCGATCCGAGGCCGCATCCGGTGAGCCGCGACCCGTTCGGTCCAGACGGCGACAAAACGCAGATCGGCCCCGCATCCGGCGGTATGCTTGGCGGACTGCCGGGCGACGGCGACCGCACCCAGATCGGCCCGTCGAGCCCGTTCGCGCGGCCATCGTCCGCGCCGCCGGCCGCGGATAGCGGCGACCGCACGATGATCGGCGGGACCGAGGCCGCTCCAGCCGGTCCGGGTCCGTTCGCGCCCGCCAAGCTTACGCTTGACCAGTTGCCGAGCGTCGGCGGCAATCCGCTGATCGCCGCGGGGACGCCGCTGATCGCGCTCGCGGGCGGGCTGCGGACGGTGCTGGCGCAGCAGGAAACCGGGCGGCTGCGGCGCATCATCGTCGAGGAACTGCGCCGCTATCAGGCACGCACCCGCGAGTCGTCGATCGGCGAAGAGGAGATCCGCTACGGCCATTATGCGCTATGCGCGCTGATCGACGAGGTCATCCTGTCGACGCCGTGGGGGGTCAGCGCCGGTTGGGGCAAACAGACGTTGGTGGCGACCTTCCACAACGAAGTCGTCTCGGGCGACCGCATGTTCGAGGTCGCCGACGCTCTCGAAGCGCGTCCGGGGCGCTCGCCGGCGCTGCTCGAACTGCTCTATGTGTGCTTCTCGTTCGGCTTCGAGGGCCGCCTTCGGCTCGAACGCGGCGGCGCGTCGAAGCTGCTGCAGTTGCGCGAGCGCCTGTACAACGCCATCCGCAACCTGCGCGGGCCGGTCGAGCGGGCGCTGTCGCCGCACTGGAAGGGCAGCGATGCCGCGTACCGTCCGATTGCCGCCGACATCCCGCTATGGGTGTTGCTGTCGGGGCTAGGCGCGCTGCTGCTGCTGATCTACGCCGGCTTCGTGTTCCGGCTGGCGCTGACCGACGGCAGCGCCAAGCCGCTCAGCGCGATCTATGCCGGCGGCCCGGCGCAACTGGCACGCGAGGCCCCTGCCCTGCCGTCGGACAACCGGCTGTACCTGACCATTCTCGACATCTTGAAGCCGGACATCGACGCCGGGCGCGTCGGCGTCAGCGATGAACCTTCCGCGGTGGTCGTCCGCCTGCTCGACAAGGGGCTGTTCGCCAGCGGCTCGGCCGATCTCGACGCCGGCTACGGCCCGACGATGGGCCGCATCGCACAGGCGATCGGGCTGGTCACCGGCTCGATCGGCGTCGCCGGGCATACCGACAACCAGCCGATCCGCTCGCTGCGTTTCCCGTCGAACCAGGCACTGTCGGCGGCTCGCGCCGCTAGTGTTGTCAATGGATTAACCACCGCCGGTGTACCCGCCGACCGCCTCGCGCCGGAAGGTTACGGCGAGGCACAGCCCGTTGCCGATAACAGCAGCGACGCCGGGCGGCGGCTCAACCGGCGCGTCGAGGTGACCATTCCCAAGACTTACGCCGAAGTGCCGCGCTGATGTGGTACCGTTTCCGCCGGCTCTTCGCGCGCCGTCCGCCGAAGTGGCTGCTGGTCGCCATCGGGCTGCTGC
>CAXTTR010000450.1:0-2485 GCA_964247215.1 uncultured Sphingomonadaceae bacterium | reverse complement strand
GCGGGATTACAGCACCGGCGAACGTGACCTCGCGCTCGCGCACGAGCGCGCGCATCATCAAAGCGGCGATCTGATCGCGAACTGGGCGTCGCTTGTCGTGCTTGCGGCGCATTGGTGGAACCCCATCGCCTGGATCGCGGTCCGAGCCTTTCGCGACGATCAGGAGTTCGCCGCCGATGCGCATGTGCTGGCGGGGAAGGAACCGGCCGCACTCGTCCCTTATGCCCACGTCCTCGCCAAAGCCGCGGGAATCGGCGCGCTACCCGTGTGCAATCTCAACGCGCGCTCCAACCTGAAAGGACGATTGATGATGCTTGATCAAAAGCCGCGGTCCCGCCGCCGGCTCGTGGCCGGCGCTGCTGCGCTCACCCTGTTCGGCAGCGCGGCGCTTGCCGCAACGGCCGCGACCCCCGGCACGTCCGGTGCCGCCGGCAAACAGGTCGTGACGATCGGCGTGAAACCCGATGGTTCGGGCGGCTATACATTGGTCGTCGGTGATACCGCGGTCGCGCCGCGCGTACCCTTGCCCGGTCGCATGACCTTGCCGGCCGACTTCAGCGAAGCGGGCGGGTGCGATTTGAAGCCGACCGCGAAGCCCGTCGCGATGGTGATCAAGGGTTTCGGCGCGACGCAGACCTACACGGTGATGTGCGCGAGCGCCGCGCCCGCGCCGGTTCGCGCGACGCTGGCCGAGGGACTTGCCAGCCTGAACACGATGCGCGCGTCGGTCGCAAAGCAGCTGACGCCGTCTTTCCCCAAAGCCGAACGCACCCACGCCTTGGGCGCGATCGATCGTTCGATCCGCGAGGTCAAGACAACGCTCGCGGCCACCGGCTGACGCGTTGGTGTGCAGGCCCGGCTGAAAGCCGGGTTTGTACGCCAAGCCGCCGATCCGCGGCGGCCCAACGCGCTCCACCCTTCCCTTCTGCACCCGACTGAGGCACACTACACCGCCCGTCAGGAGCTCCCGCCATGGCCACCGCATTCAAGTCCGTCGATACCGTCAAGGACAGTGTCAGTCCCGAGGAGTGGGCGGTTCGCACCGACCTTGCAGCCGCCTATCGGCTGGTCGCGCATTACGGCTGGGACGACCTGATCTTCACGCATCTGTCGGCGCGGATACCGGGCCCCGAGCATCACTTCCTGATCAACCCGTATGAGCTGATGTTCGACGAGATCACCGCGTCGAGCCTCGTCAAGATCGACATCGAAGGGCGCGCGGTCGCGCCGACGCCGTACCGGACCAATCCGGCCGGGTTCACCATCCACTCGGCGATCCACATGGCGCGCGACGACGCGCAGGCGGTGATGCACCTGCACACGCCCGCGGGCCAGGCGGTCGCGGCGCAGGCGGAGGGGCTGATGCCGCTGACGCAGACCGCGATGCTGATCCGCGGCGAGGTCGCGTATCATGAGTTCGAGGGGGTCGCGCTCGACCTTGAAGAGCGCGAGCGGCTGGTCGAGGACTTGGGGTCCAAGGACGCGATGATCCTGCGTAACCACGGCACGCTGACCGTCGGCAAGAACGTCGGGCAATGTTTCCTCAAGATGTACTTTTTGGAGCGCGCCTGCGAAGCGCAGATCATGGCGCTGTCGGGCGGCGTCGCGAACCTGTACCATCCGCCGCAGGGTTCGCCCGAGAAAACCGCCGGTCAGGGCAAGAACGGCCTCGACATGATCTCCGACAAGCTCGCGTGGCCGGCGCTGCTGCGCAAGATGGACCGGCTCGATCCGGGGTTTAGGAATTAGACGGGTTCGCTTGAAGTCAGGTGCCGCCCAGTCACTCCGCCGCCCCAGCGCAAGCTGGGGCCTATCTCCGATCGCGGCGGTGAACGGCCCGGACGTGGACCCCAGCTTGCGCTGGGGCAGCGGCTTGTTGCTTGGTCTGGTTTCGACCTAGTCAAGATCGGTTTACGCTACGATCAGCCTACCTGAACGGCACCTCGTCGAAGGCGCGCAGCTTGCGCGAGTGCAGCCGGTCGCCCGCCGCGCGCAGCAGCTGCATCGTCTCGATGCCGATCTGGAGATGTTCGCTGATCGCGCCTTCGTAGAAGCGGTTGGCCTGGCCGGGCAGCTTGATCTCGCCGTGCAGCGGCTTGTCGGAGACGCATAGCAAAGTGCCGTAGGGGACGCGGAAGCGGTAGCCCTGCGCGGCAATGGTGGCCGACTCCATGTCGACCGCGACGGCGCGGCTCTGGTTGAAACGCAGCGCCGAGCGGCTGAAGCGCAGTTCCCAGTTGCGGTCGTCGGTGGTGACGACGGTGCCGGTGCGCAGCCGGGGTTTGACCGCAACGCCCGCGAGTCCTGTGACCCGCTCGGTCGCCTGCGTCAGCGCCTGCTGGACCTCGGCGATCGGCGGGATTGGAATTTCCGGCGGCAGCACGTCGTCGAGGACGTGGTCGTCGCGCAGATACGCGTGCGCCAGCACATAATCGCCGATCGTCTGGCTCGGCCGCAGCCCGCCGCAGTGGCCGATCATCAGCCA
>CAXTTR010000449.1:557-2492 GCA_964247215.1 uncultured Sphingomonadaceae bacterium | reverse complement strand
GGCGCGGACGGCGTCGATGTCGTAGGGCAAGTTCAACCTCATCGGCCAGATAGCTCCGCAAGTCGAAGCCCATATCAGCTCGTGCGGTGGGCCTAAGACGGCCTCGCTCCCGTCCGCGCGCAGTTAGCGTATCCCGGGAGATACGCCAATGATAGACCGCGCGACGACTGCTTCGTCGCGGTTGACTGAACCGATTCGCCCGAGGAGCCGCCGTGCGCCTGCTTGCCCAGTGCCATTTGCGCTATCAAGTCGCAGAACCGGTGGCGGCGATCGCCAAGGTCCACGTCCGTCGCGAGCCGGGCCAGACGATCGTCGACGAAGCGCTCGAGCTGACCAGCGGCGCGGCGCTCGATGCCGTGCCCGACCCGGCGAGCGGCGCGCGCTGGCTCACCGGTACCGTCGCGGGCGAGTTCGAGATCGGCTACCGCGCTGTCGTCGACGTACTGCCGCGGTTGCCGCTGCCAGGGCTTGCGCGCCAGCACGACTGGACCGAGCTCGACCCCGACGCGCTGACCTATCTGCTGCCGAGCCGCTTCTGCCCGTCGGACAAGTTCGGGCGCTTCGTCGAACGCGAGTTTCGCCACACCGCGCCCGGCGGCGAGCGCGTCAACGCCATCCTCGACTGGCTGCACGCCAAGGTCGACTACCTCCACGGGGTTAGCGATGCCGAGACCACCGCCGAGCGCACCTTCGTCGACCGCGCCGGGGTCTGCCGCGACTTCACCCACCTCGGCATCACCTTGTGCCGGGCGAGCGGGATACCGGCGCGCGCCGTCGCCGCCTATGCGCTGGCGCTCGAACCAGCGGACTTTCACGCGGTGATGGAGGTTTACGTCGGCGGCGGCTGGTGGATTCTGGACCCGACGCGGCTCGCCCCGATCGATGGGCTGATCCGCATCGTGCATGGGCGCGACGCGGCGGATATCGCGTTCCTGACGACGGCGGGCGCGGCGGTGCCGGTGGCGGTGACGGTGTCTGTGGTGGAGTTGCGAGGGCGAGAAGAGACCCAGCCACTCAAGCATTCGACTGTTTGAAACGCACCCAAGCCGCTCATCCCGAGCGAAGTCGAGGGACCTCGACACTAAGATGGCGGGTCCCTCGACTTCGCTCGGGATGAGCGGAACTGGTATTTCGTACGACTGAAGCGCGAGTCAGGCCGCGACCTGCACCCTCTCCTGCTCTTCAACATTCGCCCCCTCGCCCAGCCAGACCCCCATATCCGCCACCGCTCGCGCCGCCAGCGCGCTCTTGCGCACGCCCTTCGCGGTGCGCTCGGTCAGCGGCGGGAACAGCCCGAAGTTGACGTTCATCGGCTGGAAGCTGTCGGCGTTTGCCCCGCCGGTGATGTGCGCCAGCAGCGCCCCGAGCGCCGTCGTCGCTGGTGGCGGCGCAAGCTCCTGCCCGCGCTGTTCCGCCGCCGCGAACCGCCCGGCAACCAAGCCAATCGCGGCGCTCTCGACATAGCCTTCGCACCCTGTGATCTGCCCCGCAAAGCGCACGCGCGGCTCGGCCTTCAGCCGCAGCTGCTCATCGAGCAGCACCGGCGACTTGATGAAGGTGTTGCGGTGCAGCCCGCCCAGCCGCGCGAACTCGGCGCGCTCGAGTCCGGGGATCATCCGGAAGATGCGCACTTGCTCGGCGTGTTTGAGCTTGGTCTGAAAGCCGACGATGTTCCACAGCGTGCCGAGCGCATTGTCCTGCCGCAGCTGCACCACCGCCCACGCCCGGCGGCCGGTCCTGGGGTTAGTCAGCCCGACCGGCTTCATCGGGCCGAAGCGCGGCGTGTTGAGCCCGCGCTCCGCCATCACCTCGATCGGCATGCAGCCGTCGAAATACGGCGTATTCGCCTCCCACTGCTTGAACACCGTCTTCTCGGCGGCGAGCATGGCTTCGATGAACGCGACATACTGATCGCAGTCCATCGGACAGTTGATG
>CAXTTR010000449.1:0-547 GCA_964247215.1 uncultured Sphingomonadaceae bacterium | reverse complement strand
AATCGTGGGTGTCGCCCTTATCCCAGCGCGACTGGAACCACGCGGTCTCCATGTCGATCGAGTCGCGATGCACGATCGGCGCGATCGCATCGAAGAACGCCAGCGCATCCTCGCCGGTACGCGCCTTGATCCACTCCGCAAGCGGCGTCGCGGTCAGCGGGCCGGTGGCGATGATGACCCGCTCCCACGCCGGGTCGGGCTCGGCAACCAGCTCCCGCCGCAGCTCGATCAGCGGCTCGGCCTCGATCGCTTTAGTCACCCGCGCCGCGAACTGGTCCCGGTCGACCGCCAGCGCCGACCCCGCCGGGACGCGCGCCGCATCGGCTGCGCTCAGCACCAGCGAGCCGAGCCGCCGCATCTCGGCGTGCAGCAACCCGACGGCGTTATGCTCGGGATCGTCCGAGCGGAAGCTGTTCGAACACACCAGCTCGGCCAGTGCGTCGGTGTGATGCGCCTCGGTGCGGTGTGGCCCGCGCATCTCGTGCAGCACGACGGGCACGCCGGCCCGCGCGCACTGCCACGCGGCCTCCGAGCCGGCGAGGCCGCC
>CAXTTR010000448.1:0-2496 GCA_964247215.1 uncultured Sphingomonadaceae bacterium | reverse complement strand
GGGCAGAGCAGGGGACAATTCAACGTTAGACTTCATCGCGCCGGTATCCCCTGACCAGTCAGTACGCTCGACAACATCACTATCCCTCCAGTATCAATGCTCCTCCTTAACAAAAGCTTAATGCTACGGCGCCTGGATGCTTGAGGCCTAGAGGGTGTCATGCACCTTGGACCAGAGGTGCGAGCTGTTTGAGCATGTATCCGACGAATGCGATCACGTGGAAGCCTGCGAGTGTTGTGGCGTATCGCTCGTAGTCTTTGACGAGACGTCGGCAGCGTGTGGCCCAGGCGAAGGATCGTTCCACGACCCATCGCCGGGGCAGCAGGACAAACCCGCGCTTGGCCTCGGGTAGTTTCACCACCTCGAGCGTGATCCCCTCGACGGCGGCGGCCTCTGTCGCGGCCGGGCCGGCATAGCCCTGGTCGACATAGGCGAGGGTCACCGTGTCACCAGTCGCGTCTTGGATGTCGGCCGCGAGCCGGGCCACGGCCTGCCGGTCGCCGACATCGGCCGATGTCACATGCAGGGCCAGCAAATGCCCCAGCATATCGACCGCCATGTGAACCCTGGACCCACGCTTGCGCTTGGCCCCGTCATACCCGGCGCGGGTGCCGCTTTCCGGTGTCGAGCGCAGCGTCCGGCTGTCGATGATCGCCGCTGTCGACTCCTCGTTGCGGCCTGCCACAACCCGCAACAAGGCGCGCAAGTCCTGCGCCAGCGCTTCGAAACATCCTGCCGCCATCCACCGATGCGCTTGCTGATGAACCGCATGCCAGGGCGGCAGGTCGTTCGGCATGGCCCGCCACGCGATGCCATACCGGATGACGTAGCGCAGGGCGTTGAACAGCTCCCGCAACGGATAGGCCCGCTGCGGCGCGTCCTCCTTCATCAAAGTCAGATACGACACGACCAGCGACCATTCCTCGTCGCTGACGTCAGAGGGATACGGCTTGCGAGCGGCGGAAGGAGACAACCGAGCGCTCTATGCCCTGCGAAACCGCATCGAGCGGTGCATCAACCGCCTGAAGAACAGCCGACGGGTGGCGACCCGCTACAACCATACCGCCAGTAGCTTTCTTGGCTTCGTCCAGCTCGCCGCAATCCGGCATTGGATCAGCTTTGTCCACGCCACCTAAAACAGACTCTGTCTCAAAAACTAGGCGAAATTAACTTTCGTTTCATGTAGTGGATTTATGTCTCGGGCTTGAACCAAGCGATTGTCGAGGCATCACCATGTCAGCCTGGATTCGTCCCGCATCCGCCGCCCCATTGAACCCGGCCGACAGCCGGCGACAAATCACCGCACTTGGGGGTGTCATCATCAGCCTCGTGCTGTGCGCGAGCTACACGCTTGCCTACCAAGCATCAATCGGCCACGTGGAAGACCTGTCGGCGATGCCGCCGGTCGGATATCTCGCACTTCAACTGTTTCTTGGCTTGACCGGCTGGCAGATAACGACGGATCTGCAGACAGCGACAGGTCACGATTTCCTCCGGTCGCGGCTGCTTCGCTTCGGTTCCGTAGTCGGTCCAGCGGTTCTGCTTGGGTTCTTTCTGATCCGGTACGCCGGGGTTCCTGGCATGCATGCGGAAACGTCGGCATTGCCAGCAAACTTGGTGATGGCGGCCGACTTGATCGGCGCCCCTCGCATCGACGAGGCGCACTGGCGACTGAAAATCGAGCTGATGCTGACTGTCGAGCTTGGCCTGATTTGGTTCGGTCTTGGTCCGCGGCATCTGCGAACCGCGCTGGGCGTGGGGCTAGTGGCGACCACGTGGCTGCTTTCTGGCGAACCCGGGCGGCAGGATATCCTAACGCTGACTGGCTTGGTGACACTCGATGGCTACTTGCCCTGCTTCGCGTTCGGAGTTGCATTGCAGCACGTCCAGCAAGCCCGTTCGGACCGGGGATGGGTGATGCTGCTAGCCGCGGCAGCCGCATTGGGTTTTCTGTCAAATACGCTGCTGCACGGCGCGGTGCTGATGGGCGGGTTTGCGGTGCTGGCGCTTGCGTCAGCTGGACGCATAAAGGTCCTGAGCCGGATGAAGTGGCTGGTGCGCTTGGGCGAACTCGCCTTTCCTATCTATGTGGTTCACCGCGTAGCCGGGTTTGCCGTCATCTATCATCTCGAACATCACGGCATCCGCCCAGCCGTCGCCATCGCTGCGGCCGTGGCGGTTGCAGTCCTCATCGGCTGGATGGCCCACCACGTGCTGGAGCGGCCAGCGGCGGCGTTCATGAAAAGGGTGGAACAGCTGGGTTACAAGAAGCTGTGGAGCGGTCGGCGACGGATCGCATAGGAGCTGCTCCCGTACGTTTGCACGCGCTTGGGTCCTTCCCCTCCAGGCTATGCTTAAGCCTCAGCTCAGCCGCCGGGGCCGCCCGATGAACCGCATCCTGCACCGACCGCGTCTACCGTGTGGTGGCACGGGACCGGCACGCCGCGGCCGTGACCAGCAGCCGCGATGTTGCCGTGGCCGACCCCCGCGCCGGAT
>CAXTTR010000447.1:0-2517 GCA_964247215.1 uncultured Sphingomonadaceae bacterium | reverse complement strand
CGCATTGTCCGCGACTACTTTGCAATTTGCGACAGCTACTTCAAAGCGATCCGCGCCTCAACGCCAAGCCAGATCGAAACGATCGACATGGCGCGCCGCGGCATCCACAACGAAGCGGCCGAACTGCTGATCGAGCGGCTGGCGGCGCGGGTGGAGATCGACCACGATACCGCGCGGCGGCTGTTCACGCTGATTTGCGTGCTGCATATCCGACAGTGAGGAGAAAGATGACACGCGCTCCCAACAGATCAAAGCGTGCGACTGGATTTTACCTGGTTGGATTGCTGCTAGTTCTTGCAGCCTCGATCGCGGCGCTGCTTGCGACGCCGGTCGTGCTAGCGCCAACGATAATGATTTTTGACACGCCTCAAGCGGCAAATAATCCGATCGCAATCGGCTTCGCGCTCTGCATCGCTTGCATGCCAGTAGTCGGCCTTGCGGGCCTAATCCTTGCTCCGGTTACGATATGGCAGTTCTCCAAAACATCTTTTCTCGTTCTAAGCATCGGGTTGTGCGTGTGGCTGCTGACTACCTTGATAATGGCCTACACGCTATTCTTCGCTTGCAGCGGTAGCTTCGTCTGTAAGACGCCGATCGTTTAAGGACGCTGACTATGCTTCGGTCGGACTTGAGTAGGAACTGAATGACCGTCCAATCCGATCGCTGGATTCGCGAGCAGGCGCTTGCCACCGGCATGATCGAGCCGTTCGTCGACCGGCAAACGCGGGAGGGTGTCATCAGCTACGGCCTTAGCTCGTACGGCTATGACGCGCGAGTGTCGGACGAGTTCAAAATCTTCACCAACGTCGACAGCGTCACTGTCGACCCCAAGGACTTCCACCCGGCGAGCTTCGTCGACCGCAAGACTGATTGTTGTATCATCCCGCCGAACAGCTTTGCGCTGGCGCGGACGGTCGAATATTTCCGTGTGCCGCGCGACATACTGGTGATCTGCCTAGGCAAGTCGACCTACGCGCGGTGTGGGATCATCGTCAACGTGACGCCGCTCGAGCCCGGCTGGGAGGGGCATGTGACGCTCGAATTTTCGAACACGACGCCGTTGCCGGCGAAGGTTTACGCCAACGAGGGCGCATGCCAGTTCCTGTTTTTGAAGGGCAACGAACCTTGTGAGATTAGCTATGCCGACCGGGCGGGCAAGTATCAGGGCCAGAAGGGCGTGACCTTGCCTAAGCTGTAAACGGGGTAGCCGTGACCGGTTGAGCGTCTTGCAACCTTATTGCACTTCGACCATTTCAGCGGCACCGAAATCTTAACTAACACAGGTGTTGTATGAACAAGCTTGCTGCTGCTGCCCTGATAACGATTGTACCGCTTACCGCCGGGCCGATCGAGGCGAAGGGCTGCATCAAAGGCATGATTGCCGGTGGTGTCGCTGGCCACTATGCTGGTCACCACGCGGTCGCGGGCGCAATGGCGGGCTGCGTTGCGGGGCACTATATTGCCAAGCACAATACGCAGAAGACCGCTACCGGTACGCAGACGCTGACGACGACGCGCGTCGCTCCAGCCACGGCTGCCGCGACACCGAGGTAACGCTCACCACGGATATATTCTCTAGCCCGGCGTGTAACTCGCATGCCGGGCTTTCTTTGCCAGCTCAATTACGCCCGCGCCGCGACAGTTGCTGTCCGGTCCAACTTGCCCCATCCGACCAGCGGTCCATGCAGCGCCGACCAGACGGCACGCAATACAACGTAATACATCATCTGCCGGTAACCGAAGCGTTGTGGGAGCAGGAGCCAGAGCAGCCGCTTGCGCTCGCGCGGCTCGAGCGCAAAAGCGACAAAGCCGCTGGCGAGGTCGATGGCGCTGAACACGAGCCAGAATGTTGCCATACGCAGCAGCTCGGCGTGACTGGCATTGATGCCGTGCTCCCAGACAGCGGCGACAGTCTGCGCGATGCTGATCGCGAGGCCCAAGTCAATCAGCGGCGAGACCAGCCCAAAACCGATCTGAAACAGCCACGCCTGTGGCAGCCCGATCCGCGCCAGCCCCGCCGGTCGCCCACTCCGGAGGATGACACGGTGCTTCCATAGACACTGCAGCGTCCCGAACGCCCATCGGTAGCGCTGCTGCATCAAGCCACGGGCGGTCTCGGGAGCCTCGGTCCACGCGACTGCATCGGGATCGTAGAGCACCGACCAGCCGGCACGCTGGACCGCGATCGTCAAGTCCTGGTCCTCGGCGAGGGTGTCGGCGGGGTACCCTCCAACCGCCTTCAGTGCCGCCATTCGCCATGCTCCGACCGCGCCCGGCACGACGGTGATCGCTCTCGCCATCGATAACGCCCGGCGTTCGAGATTCTGCGCCGTCACATACTCGAGCGCCTGCCAGCGCGTAATCAGGTTGTTACGATTGCCAACCTTGGCATTGCCTGCGACCGCGCCGACGCCGGAGTCGACGAACCAGCGCGCCAGCCGAGCGATCGTCGTGCTCTCGAACTGCGTGTCGGCATCGAGCGCGATGACAATGTCGCCGCGCGCTACCAGCAAGCCC
>CAXTTR010000446.1:2061-2520 GCA_964247215.1 uncultured Sphingomonadaceae bacterium | reverse complement strand
AGCAGAATGCGGTCCTCGGCGTGGTTCAGGATATAAACGATCTGGTCGTCGAACAGCCGCGGATTTACGGTGTGCGCCACGGCCCCCATCCCGGCGATGCCGTACCAGCATTCAAGGTGCCGGTGCGTGTTCCATGCCAGTGTCGCAACCCGGTCGCCGGGCCGGATGCCGAGCCCCGATAGTGCTGCTGCTGCCCGCTTGGCCCGCTGCCGCGCCACAGCCCAGTTATGGCGATGCTCGCCGCCCTCGACCAGTAGCGACACGATCTCGCGCGCGCCATGGTTGATCGCCGCATGATCGATCAGCCGCCAGACCAGTAAAGGCCAGTTCTGCATCCCCGCATCCTTCTATTTCTCCGACTAAGCTAGCAGCCGCAAGCTGCAATGAAAACCGCTTGACCAGACAGAACATAACGTGAACAGTACTGATGTCAAACAGGGGACTCGCCAATGCTCGTCC
>CAXTTR010000446.1:0-2051 GCA_964247215.1 uncultured Sphingomonadaceae bacterium | reverse complement strand
CAGCCTCGGCATCCTGGTCCTACTCGGCCTGATCGGCTGGTTATGCATCGATACGAGTGCCGCGCTAATTGGCGCCTTGCGGCCTCTCAGTTTATGGCCTGTCAGTGTGCGGCCGGGCGCTCGTTGGTCACCACCGCAACGGGCGTCGCAGCGAGCGCTGCCTCGACTATCGGAGCATGAGCAGTTGTGGCCGCAGCCCGCCGCGCGGCGCGCAGCTTGATCCGGCGCGCGCTGCGCAAGGCAAGCGGCACCGAAACGGCGTACGCCAGCGAGATTAGCGACAAGGTCATCCACGGTGCCGAAAATAGCGCGGCGGCGAAAAGCCCGACGCCGAGCAGCGCCGCCATTCGCCAGCCTGGCCGGAGCCGCGTTGATCCCCAGCTGAACGTTGGCAGGCTCGACGCCATGAAGAATGCGACGGTGCTGATGACACTCGCCACGATCGCGGCACGGATATGGAGGTCGTTCAAGAACGCCGGATCGAGCCAGAACGACACGAACATCGGGCTGAGCGTCAGCCCGGCGGCGACGGGTGCCGGTATGCCGGTCAGGAAGCCCGCACGCTTGACGGGCACGTCCTCGCTGCCGAGCCCGGCATTGAACCGCGCCAGCCGCAGCGCGCAGGTCACCGCGTGCGCCATGGCGAACACCCAGCCAATGCCGGGCAGGTACTGCAGCGACCACAGGTACACGATCAGCGCGGGAGCAACGCCGAACGCGGTAACGTCGGACAGCGAGTCGAGTTCGGCGCCGAACCGGCTGCTACCCTTAAGCAGGCGCGCGATGCGCCCGTCGATGCCGTCGAGGACGCCCGCGACGATGATCGACGCCACTGCTTTCTCCCATTCGCCCGCAATGGCAAAACGCACCCCAGTCAGCCCGAAGCACAGCGCCAGCACAGTGACGGCGTTGGGAATCAAGGCCCGGATCGGGATAATCCGGCGGAAACGCCGCGGCGGCTCGGCGTCTTCGATGATCACCGGCCCGAGCCGCTGGCTATCCCGCAATACCTGTCCGAAATCATTGCGTGCTGCCGGTCAGCAGTGGGGTAGCACCATAGCGCGCCAGCACGGTTTCACCCGCGATACAGCGCTGCCCCGGCAACACCTGGCAGGCGTAACCCGCCGGCAGGTAGACGTCGACCCGGCTGCCGAAACGGATCAGCCCAATGCGCTCGCCCGCGATGACGCTGTCGCCCTCGTTCGAGAAACGCATGATGCGTCGCGCCACCAGCCCGGCGATCTGCGTCAGCGCCACCCGGACGCCGCCCGCACCCTCGACAATATAATATTGCCGCTCGTTGTCATCACTCGCCTTATCGAGGTCGGCGTTGAGGAACTTGCCCGGCACGTACACGATACGCCGGACGATGCCGCTGATCGGCGAGCGATTGATATGAACATCGAAGACGTTCATGAAAACCGATACGCGCTTGACCGCGACCGGGGCGAGACCGCCTGCGCCGGTCAGCTGCCGCGGCGGTTCGATGTCGGCGATCATGCACACCATGCCGTCGGCGGGCGAGACGATCAGCCCGTCGCCGGCCGGCGTTACCCGCTCGGGGTCGCGGAAGAATGCCGCGACCCAGGCGGTCACTCCTGCCATCAGCCAGCCCGCCACCGCCCAGTGCAGCGCGAAGCCAAAGATAAGCGTGATCCCCGCCGAGATCGCGATGAACTTGCGGCTTTCGGGGTGGATCGGCGGCAGATGGTATTTTGCGGTCGCCGGTACGACCGGCATTTGTGTCATGTCCATGTAGGGCAGCTTAGCCGCCAACGCCCATTCTGACAACGCGGCGCGATCATGACAACGGGGCCGGGCGCGTGAGGCTGACAACGCGGTCCGATCCCGCTACGGCGGCGCGATGATCACCAGCTTTTGCCTGTTTTGCGGTTCACGCCCCGGGCACGACCCCGGTTACGTTGAGCTGGCGGCGAGCTTCGGCAGCTTCTGCGCTGAATATCGCCTGACACTGGCTATGGCGGCGGTAGCGGCGGCCTGATGGGATCGGCTGCACGCGCAGCGCTCGCCGGCGGTGGACGAGTAATCGG
>CAXTTR010000445.1:0-2530 GCA_964247215.1 uncultured Sphingomonadaceae bacterium | reverse complement strand
CCTGTGCTGCGAGATGGGGTTCGACTGGCGCGTCTGCCGCGGTATCGGCGTGATGGCGCGCGCCGTCGGGCTCGTCGGCCACATTCTCGAAGAGGCGCGAAATCCAATCGCGCGCCAGATCTGGCTTCAGGCCGAAGATGCCGCGACGCAGCATCTTCGGCCCAAACCTCCAAGTGACTAGGCAGGATTAAAGCGATGCTGAAAGACAAGGTGGTGATCGTCACCGGCGCGGGACGCGGGATCGGTCGCGAGATTGCGCTCGAGCTAGGACGGCTTGGCGCATCGGTCGTCGTCAACGACCTCGGCACCTCGATCGGCGGCGACGGCGCAAGCGCCGAACCAGCGCAGCAGGTGGCCGATGAGATCGTCGCTGCCGGGGGCTCGGCGATCGCCGATGGACATAGCGTCGCCGACTGGGAATCCGCGCAGGCGATCGTCGCTGCCGCCATCAGTCGCTTCGGACGACTCGACGGTGTGGTCAACAATGCCGGAATTCTGCGCGACCGTTTCTTCCACAACATGGAGCCCGACGAGTGGCGCGCGGTGATCGACATTCACCTCAACGGCAGCTTCTACGTGTCGCGCGCCGCGGCACCGCTGTTCCGTGTGCAGAACAGCGGCAGCTATATTCACATGGTGTCGACTTCGGGACTGATCGGCAACTTTGGTCAGGCCAACTACTCGGCGGCTAAGATGGGTTTGGCGGCGCTGTCGAAATCGATCGCTATGGATATGGCGCGCTACGGTGTACGCTCGAACTGCATCTCGCCGTTCGCGTTCAGCCGGATGATCGGATCGATGCCAACCGAAACCGAGGAGCAGCGCGCTCGCGTCGAACGGCTTAAGATCATGGACCCGGCCAAGGTGGCCCCGCTCGCCGCTTATCTAATGAGCCCTGACGCGACCGGAGTTTCGGGGCAGATCTTCGCGGTCCGGGCGAACGAAATCTTCCTGATGAGCCAGAGCCGTCCGTTGCGCGGCATGCACACAGCCGAAGGCTGGACGGCCGCCTCGATTGCCGATCGCCTCATACCTGCAATGCGCAGCAGCTTTTATTCGCTCGACCGCTCGCAGGACGTGTTTAACTGGGATCCTGTCTGATCGCATTTGCGAGCGAGCCACTGCTCGCATCGTCAGCTCTGATACATAAACCGAAGGAGTGTATTTAATTAATTCGATTGTCGAATGGTTATGAAAGTTTAGCGTGAGATTAAGTCCGAGCCAAGAAACGGCCAGCTGCATCGATGCGGGTAAAACTAAAAAGGGGAGGTTAGCATGATACGCAGATTACAAAGTGTCGGCTCCGTCGCAACTGTCTTGGCTATAATCAATTGCAGCTCGGCCTTTGCCCAGACCACCGATGCGACGTCAGCGGGCGCAGTCAACCAGCCGGCCCCGGTCAGCCTGCCAGCGACGCCAGGTGCCCCCGCCGCCCTGCTCGCCAGCTCGGATCCCGGCAGCGGCCACATCATCGTCACCGCCCAGCGACGCTCCGAAAGCCTTGAGCGTACCCCGGTCGCCGTGTCTGTCGTCGGCAGCGAAGCGCTGCAGAAGAAAGCCATTACTTCGCAAGCCGACCTGCAGTCGGCGGTGCCCGGTCTGCAGGTCAAGGCGTCGCAAAGCTCGGACCAGCTCAACTACGCCATTCGCGGCCAATCGCTCGATCCGTTCAGCAGCGTCCGGCCGGGCGTGCTGCCCTATTTCGATGAGGTCCAGGTCGGCGGGGCCGGTTCAGGAGCGTTTTATGACCTGCAGTCGGTGCAGGTGCTGAAAGGTCCGCAAGGCACGCTGTTCGGCCGCAACGCCACCGGCGGCGCGGTGCTGGTTACCTCCGCCCGGCCCGAGGAGAAGCTCGGCGGCTATGTGAGCGGCCGCTTGGGTAATTACAAGATGAGCGAGCTCGAAGGCGCGATCAACGTCCCGCTGGTCGACGACACCGTGCTGCTCCGCGTCGCCGGGCTGATCGAGCGCCGCGACGGCTTCCAATTCAACCTGTTCAACAATCAGCGGGTCGGCGACGTCCGGCGCGAGGCAGTGCGTGGCACATTGCTGCTCAAGCCGGCCCCCGGCCTGACCAATACGACGGTTATCGATTACTATCATTCAGGCGGGTCGAGCACCAGCAACGTTATTTACTCGATCTTCGCACCGGGTCAGCAGGGTCCGGGCGCAACGATCGCGCCGGTTCCGGCGAACGTGCTGTTCTCGCCGCTGATCGATGCGGCAATTGGAGCGCCGGGGGCCTATGCGGCTTATCTGAAGCAACATCCAGGGGCCGACCCCGACGGCATCATAGCGTTTACCGCCAAACAGAAGGCGCGCGGCCCATTCCTGATCGATGTTGACGGCCCCAACCATCACCGCGCCAACAACCTGATCATCTCTAATATCACGACCTACGATGTCGCGCCGAATACGCAGATCAAGAATGTCTTCGGCTACACCAGCATTAAGGCGTTCGACCAGGCCGAGTTCGACGGCTCGCCGTTCGGGATCGACGCGCTCGGCCCGCAAGGGCTGAGAACCAACC
>CAXTTR010000444.1:0-2530 GCA_964247215.1 uncultured Sphingomonadaceae bacterium | reverse complement strand
CTACATGGTCGCCGACGGCACCAACAAACCCTACCGCTGCCACATCCGCGCGACGGGGTTCAGCCACCTGCAGGCGATGGACTTCCTGTGCAAGGGCCACATGCTGGCGGATGCACCGGCGGTACTGGGGTCGCTGGACATCGTGTTCGGTGAGGTGGACCGGTGAGTGGCACTGCGAAGCTCTCGTTCGTCGATTACTTTCCGCTCTTTGTTGCCGGTATCAGCTTGGTGGGCACGGGAGCTAATACGGCGTATAACTTCTCGCATGATGCGACACGCGAGCCGTGCACGCTGGCGAGGGATTGGCTGATTGCGGGTAAGCCAAACCCGTCTATTTCGGCTGTCGATGCAGCCGAACTCTCGCGTCGTCTTGTGACGAAAATCAAGGAGTGCGCGCGATGACGGCTTTGGAGTTCTCGCTGCTTATTTTCGTGCTGAATGTGATCATCGTCATCGGACTGCTCACCTATTACTACATGGCGAAGATCAACGAGGCGCGTGAGGAGGCAAACTTCTGGCGGCGCAAGTCCGAACACGCTGACAAGCCGAGCGCGTAATGTCGACCGGGACCTACAACACCACCCGCGAAGCCCACGTCGCCGCCCCGCGCCAGCGCGAGTTCAGCGATTTCGCCTGGACCCCCGACAACGCCGCCGAGGTCCCGCGCATCCTCGCGCTTTACCCCGAGGCGCGGCATCATTCGGCGATCATGCCGCTGCTCTGGCTGGCGCAGCAGCAGATGCGCGAGGCAACCGGCAGTGCTTGGCTGCCGGTGCCCGTCATCGAGTATGTCGCGGCGGCGATCGGCATGCCGTACATGCGCGCCTATGAGGTCGCGAGCTTCTACACGATGTACAATCTCAAGCCCATCGGGCGCTACCTGGTGCAGGTGTGCGGCACGACGCCGTGCCAGTTGCGCGGCTCGGATGATTTGCTCAAGGCATGCAAGGACAAGGGCCTGATCAAGGGCGGCAACACGCCCGACGGACTGTTCACATTAGCTGAGGTCGAGTGCCTCGGCGCCTGCGCCAATGCGCCGATGGCGCAGATCAACGACGATAACTATGAAGACCTGACTTACGATACAATGACCGCGATCCTCGACGCGCTCGCCCGTGGTGAGACGCCGAAGCCCGGCTCGGCGATCGGGCGTACGGCGAGCTGCCCAGAGGGCGGGCCGACGTCGCTACTGGAGATGGTGTGATGGCCGAAGTCGACGCGCAGTTTTTGGCCGAGATGTTGCAAGCGATCCGGACCGACATAGCGGAAATCAAACGTGACGTGCATCGGCTCGAGGTTCGGCAAACCGCAGTTGAGGGCTATCTCGGTAGCATGATCGTCAGCATGCAGGTGATCCGGGAACAGGTCGACGAGTTGCGAGACGATGTAAGACTGATTAAGCGCCGCCTTGAACTTGTGGATGCTGCGTAATGCTTGCCGACAAGGACCGTATCTTCACCAACCTCTACGGCTTCCAGCCGTGGACCCTCGAAGCCGCGCGCCAACGCGGCGACTGGGCCGACACTGCGGCGCTGATGGCCGGCGGCCCCGACGCGATCATCGACGTCATCAAGGCCAGCGGCCTGCGCGGGCGCGGCGGGGCGGGGTTCCCGACCGGCATGAAATGGAGCTTCATGCCCAAGGAGCCCAAGCCCGGCCGCCCGAGCTACCTCGTCATCAACGCCGACGAGTCCGAGCCGGGCAGCTGCAAGGACCGCGAGATCATCCGCCACGATCCGCACAAGCTGATCGAGGGCGCGCTGATCGCCGGCTTCGCGATGCGCGCGTCCGCCGCCTACATCTACATCCGCGGCGAGTATGTCCGCGAGGCCGAGGTGCTGTTCGCCGCGGTCGCCGAGGCGTATGCGGCCGGGCTGGTCGGCAAGAACGCCTGCGGTTCGGGCTATGATTTCGACGTCGTCGTCCACCGCGGCGCGGGCGCGTACATCTGCGGCGAGGAAACCGCGATGCTCGAATCGCTCGAGGGCAAGAAGGGCCTGCCGCGCCTCAAGCCGCCTTTCCCCGCCGGGGCCGGGCTGTACGGCAACCCGACGACGGTCAACAACGTCGAGAGCATTGCGGTCGCGCCGGCGATCCTGCGGCGCGGCGCGGCGTGGTTCGTCGCCATCGGCCGCCCGAAAAACGAAGGCACTAAGCTGTTCCAGATCAGCGGCCATGTGAACAAGCCGTGCGTCGTCGAGGAGGCGATGTCGGTGCCGTTCCGCGAGCTGATCGAGACGCATTGCGGCGGCATCCGCGGCGGCTGGGACAATCTGCTGTGCGTCATCCCCGGCGGCAGTTCGGTACCGCTGGTCCCCGCCGACCAGATCATCGACTGCCCGATGGACTTCGACGCGCTGAAGGACCTGAAGTCGGGCCTCGGTACCGCCGCGGTGATCGTCATGGACCGGTCGACCGACGTCGTCCGCGCCATTGCGCGGCTGAGCTATTTCTATAAGCACGAGAGCTGCGGCCAGTGCACCCCGTGCCGCGAAGGCACCGGCTGGATGTGGCGCGTCATGGAGCGGCT
>CAXTTR010000443.1:648-2537 GCA_964247215.1 uncultured Sphingomonadaceae bacterium | reverse complement strand
GCTTGATGCTCGATATGTGAGTTACTCAAATGTTGACACACTTGCACCGACTTTAGGGGTTCAAAATGTTTCCGCACATTATTTGAACAATGCACCGACGGAGGCGACTAATCTCGGTATTTCTTACCAAACCGACGTGGCGGATTATGGACATTTTACGCTGCGAGCAGACGCTGGGCAGCGGACTAGGATCTACTTCCGAGAATTCAACGCCGCTGATGACGCCCAAAATGGCTTTGTGAATGTTGATTTATCGCTAGTTTGGGAGAGCCCACAGGACCGATACCGCGTGCGGCTTTACGCCACCAATGTTACCGACCACCCCTATATAACGACGCTCGCGGCGGTGGACGCATTTGGGGCCCGCGCCATCACTTATGGGGCACCACGCCAAATCGGTGCCGAATTCAGAGTGAACTTTTAGGGTGGCCGGTACCGTTTCTCCGATGTTCTCGAAATGAGCGGGCTCGATATCCGGCTCGACGGCCGGACAACAATCTTCACGCTTAACCGGCCAGAGAAGCGGAACGCGATCAACGCTGAAATGGCGGAGACACTCCAGCAGGGCTTCGCCGCATTTGACGCCTCCGACCAGCGGGTCGCAATAATCGCCGGGGCCGGCACTACTTTTTCGTCAGGCGCAGACATCACCGACCCACCGGCGCTCTGGAAGATTATCCCAACGATCGGGGTTACCACTACAAAGCCAGTTATCTGCGCGGTGCAGGGTTGGTGCATCGGCGGCGCGATGGTCCTCGTCGCGATGGCGGATCTTGGCATCGCTGCCGAGAGTGCGCGGTTCCACTACCCGGAAGCCCGCGTCGGTCTCACTGGGGGACTTATCGCGACGCTCGCCGGACGTGTCCCGCACAAGCTCGCGATGGAAATCATGCTGCTGGGCGAGCCGGTAGGGGGTCGCCGCGCCTATGAAATGGGTCTGGTCAATCAGGTGGTGCCCGACGGCGAGGAACTCGGCGCAGCACTGGCCATGGCGCGCAAGTTGGAGCTACTAGCACCCCTTGTCTTGCAGACCCTGAAGCACCTTGTCACTGAGGAGGTACTGGTGCGGACCCCGTCGGAGCGGATGGCGCGTACGCAGCGCGACCTCGAGCGGGTCAACCTCAGCGCGGACACGGCCGAAGGCTTGGCAGCCTTTCGCGAGCGGCGTGCGCCAGTGTTCACCGGCCGCTGACGTGACCACTGCTTCGGCCAACTTGCAACTGCCCGACGAATCGCGTCTGCAGCTCGGTGAGAATGCTGAAAGAGAGAGCCTTCCCGCTAGCTTAGGCCCGGCCGAAACACCCCTGCCGACTTTCCCGCTTGCGGCCGTGCCGCCACCGGTAGATCGCGCGGATCTGCGGATGGGCCGAGCAACTGGCGACCTGTTCTGGACGGTCGAGACTACCTCCGGCCGCGTCCAAGGGATCGCGAATGGGGATATCAAGCAATTCAAAGGTATCCCTTACGGCGACCCGGTCAGTGGTGACGCACGCTATAATCCGCCGCGGCCCGCTACTCCGTGGACCGGCACGCGCGAGTGCTTTGGTTACGGTCAGGTCTCGCCGCAGGTGCCGATGGACCTGGCCTATGACTATGGCATGATGCTCTATTGGGACAGCCATGTCGGCTCTGGCGGCATGGGCGAGGATTGCCTCAATCTGAACCTATGGACCCCGGGCACGAACGACGGAGCTAAGCGCGCTGTGATCGTATCGCTTCATGGCGGCGGCTGGACGACAGGCTCATCGAATGGCCCAATGTACGACGGCGCGCAACTGGCACGATACGGCAATGTCGTGGTCGTCGGGATTAACCACCGTATCGGCTGCCTGGGCCATCTGCATCTCACCGACTTGAACAGTGCCGACGAGTTTGCGCAGGCGGGCAAT
>CAXTTR010000443.1:0-638 GCA_964247215.1 uncultured Sphingomonadaceae bacterium | reverse complement strand
GGGTGCGCGACAACATCGCCGCTTTTGGCGGCGACCCCGAACGCGTAATGATCCTCGGCCACTCGGGTGGCGGCTCCAAAGTCGGAACACTGATGGCAATGCCCGCCGCACGCGGGCTATTTCATCGCGCTGTGATGCAGTCGAGTATTTCAACTGCGCTGCGCCACCTGACGCGGGAAGAGGCCAGCTCGCGGTCCGCGCAATTCCTCTCGATACTTGGTATTCCCGCAGGGGCGATCGACGATTTGCGCCAGCGTAGCTGGCAGCAGCTTCTCCAGGCGCAGGCGACAATGCAAGGTGATTTCCGGCCAGTTGTCGACGGCCGCGTCTTACCTGCGCACCCCTTCGATCCGGTCGCACCGGCGTACTCCGCCGAGGTCCCGGTAATGATATCGACGACACTTCACGATCTCGCGACGCGTTTTGAAAACTTCGATCTCGACGAGGCGGGACTGGCGGACATCTTCCGGGCGCGATGGAGCGACCGCGCTGACGCGATACTGGCCGCCTACCGCGCGGAAAGTCCCGATGAGTCACCATATCTTATCCAAGCCAAGGCCGCGACTGATGCGGTCCGCGGCAATTGCATCGTACAGGCTGACCGCAAGGCGGCGCTGGGCACTGCGCCGGCCTACTTG
>CAXTTR010000442.1:2136-2537 GCA_964247215.1 uncultured Sphingomonadaceae bacterium | reverse complement strand
GGCTTTTTCCTTTGGCTGTTGCAACATGGTCCGGACATGGGATCGTCAATCATTCAGTCGATGCAACAGATGGGACAGCAAGCTTCGGGGCTACCTGCGACAGTGACGCCGTCAAGCATCGTCGATATTGGCTTCGATATCTTAGACCGAGTGTACTCACAAAGCTCATTCATGCAGCCTATTGATTCTGCAGTCGGCATTTTCGTAGCTTTCTTTATTCTCATCGTACTCGGCCTAGTCGGCGTTAACATGCTGCTGCTGCTCGTTTCGGCATGGATAATGGCTTACGGCGGTGTGTTCTTCCTCGGCTTTGGTGGATCGCGTTGGACCTCCGACTTCGCCATCAATTATTTTAAAACGCTATTAGGGGTAGCGGCTTCACTTTTTGGAATGGTTCTTAT
>CAXTTR010000442.1:0-2126 GCA_964247215.1 uncultured Sphingomonadaceae bacterium | reverse complement strand
GTTCTTATCGTTGGGATTGGAAAATCGTTTATCGATCAGTTTTATGCTGCCATGGGTGGTGGTATCTCATTCCACGATCTCGCGGTTATTCTTCTCGCGTCAGTGATCCTACTGTTCCTAGTCGATAAGATACCTAAGCTCATTTCAGGTATTTTGACGGGGGCGAGTATCGGTGCCGGGTCGCTTGTTGCCAACGCTGGGGCAGGCACTGCGCTTGCTGCTGGAGCAACGGCCGGAGCTGCACTTGCGACCGGCGGCGCTGCGCTCGCTAGCGGAGCAGCCAACATAGCTGGAGGCGCGAGCGCTATATCTGCGGCGTTCGGTGCAGCTCAATCCTCGATTTCAGGTGGCGGCGGTTCTGGTTCCTCAGGAAGCGGCAACAGTGGCGCAAGTGATGCCGGCAGTAGTAGCAGCGGAAGTAGCAGTGGGGGCAGTAGTTCGCCGATGGCGACTGCTATGGGAGGTAGCAGCGGAAGCGTTTCTAGGGCAACTCAGTCTGCGGGAGAGACCACTTCGAGAGGCGGAGGGGGTAGTACCAGCACTGGCGGCAATAGTGGAAGCGGTGGCGGAACCGGGGGCGGTACTGCCGGTGGTGAAAACAGCAGCGGCGCTTCACCTGCGTCTAATGCCATGGGTGGCGGCGGCGGGACTGGTGGCGGCTCTACGCCGGGTCGATCAGCGGGCGAGAACATCGTTCGAGCTGGCCAGGTCGTCGCACGAACCGGCGGCAACATCGCAAAGGCTGGCGGCTCGATGGCAATAGACGCTTGGCGGGCGCGTGTCAGTCAAACCGTTGGTGGTCAGATTGCCGAGCGTATCCGCTCGGGCGCGGGCGATGAGAAATCTGCTCCGGCGTTCACCGGGGATGCCATTAGCGGAGGCGGAGGTACACCCGCGCAACAACCGGCCAACGATGAAGTCGAAGCGTTCGTCAATAAGGGCTGATGGTGTTTGCCGATCTGCCGCCGCCGCTGCAAGAGCGCGTGATCTGCTCGATCGCGGCGGCGGTTCGTTTCGATGTTCCGGCTAATCTCATACTCGCCGTAGCGGAGCGGGAAGGGGGCAAGGCGGGCCAGTGGGTACGGAATACCAATGGCACCTTCGATGTTGGCACGCTGCAGCTCAACACGTCCTATCTGGCGTCCCTGCGGCGCTGGGGCATAACGGCCGCCGACGCCGCTCAACCGGGCTGCTATCCTTACGATCTGGCTGCATGGCGGCTGCGCGGCCATCTTCGTCACGATAAAGGCGATTTATGGCAGCGCGCCGCGAACTATCATTCCCGGACGCCGGTCTTCAACGCTCGCTACCGGGCATACATCGTGCCGAGTGCGGCCCGTTGGGCTGCGTGGCTTAGGTCACGACTGGCAACGTACGAACAGGGACAGACGGCGGTCAGCTCGGCCGCTGGCGCGCCGTTGACGCCAGCGGTGACATTGCCGACGTCGATAGGCTATGTCCCTCGATCGATCTCAATCTCGGCTCAATAATCTATGTGCAATCGCTATCGCATGTCCGCGCGGGAGATCGACCTCGCTCGGGCGTTCAACGTGCCGGTGATCGAGCCCGACATGCAGCTTCCGCCACCGGAACTATTCCCCAAGCGCAAGGGCCTGGTCGTGCGCGAGGTCGACGGTATTCGCCGTCTCGAGGAAATGCTTTGGGGCTTTCCACCACCACCGGCGGCGCGGTCGCCGGTGACGAACGTTCGCAATCTCACAAGCCCGTTCTGGCGGCGCGAGCTGGCGACGCCAGCGCTACGCTGCTTGGTTCCGGTATCGGAGTTCTGCGAATGGGAAGGCGCGACCGGCGCTAAGGTCGCCCGGTGGTTCCGCGTCCTCGATCGCGAACTGTTTGCCTTTGCCGGTCTATGGCGGCGATTTGCAGACGGCCCGGCTTATGCCTTTCTGACGTGTGATCCGAACCCGCTCGTGGCGGCGGTGCATCCGAAGGCAATGCCGGTGGTCCTGCACGAAACCGATTACGATTGGTGGCTGCAAGGCTCGGCTGATGAAGCCCGCGAGCTGGCAGTACCGTTCCCGTCGCAACTTATGGCGATGACGTGATAGCGCAGCCGACGCTATATGCCGGGTGTGTGAAACCACGATAGCATCAGGTTCAAGAAC
>CAXTTR010000441.1:0-2538 GCA_964247215.1 uncultured Sphingomonadaceae bacterium | reverse complement strand
AGGTCGTAGATGAGCTGCGCGAGGTCCTCGATCGAATAGATGTCATGGTGCGGCGGCGGTGAGATCAGCATCACCCCCGGCGTCGAATGCCGCAGCCGCGCGATCATCTCGGTGACCTTGAACCCCGGCAGCTGCCCGCCCTCACCGGGCTTTGCACCCTGCGCGACCTTGATCTCGATCTCCTCGCAGGCGTTCAGATACTCGGCGGTCACCCCGAAGCGCCCCGACGCAATCTGCTTGATGCCCGAGTTGGCGTTGTCGCCGTTGGCGTAGGGCTGATAGCGCGAGCGGTCCTCGCCGCCCTCGCCGCTGACCGCCTTGGCACCGATGCGGTTCATCGCGATCGCCAGCGTTTCGTGCGCCTCGGGGCCGAGCGCGCCCAGCGACATCCCCGGCGTCACGAAGCGCTTGCGGATTTCACTGATCGACTCAACGCTCTCGATGCTGACCGGGGTTTTCGCCCAGTTGAACTCGAGCAGGTCGCGCAGATAGATCGGCGGCAGCTCGGCGACGGCACGGCTGAAACGCAGATACTCCGAGTAACTGTCGTTGGTCACCGCGCTCTGCAGCACGTGGATGAGATTGGCCTGATAGGCGTGCGCCTCGGAGTTGGCGCGGTAGCGGTACAGCCCGCCGATCGGTAGCGCCCCGGCGGCCTCGTCCCACGCCGCCTCGTGGCGCATCTGGGCATTGAGGAAAATCGACTCGAAGCCCTCTCCCGAAATCTTCGCAGGCATACCGGGGAAGAAGTCGTCGACGAGCGCGCGGCTAAGCCCGACCGCTTCGAAGTTATAACCGCCGCGGTACGACGACAGCACCGCGATGCCCATCTTGCCCATGATCTTGAGCAGCCCGTCGTCGACGGCCTTCTTGTAGCGTGCCATGCACTCGTCAAAGCTGCGGTTGCCGAACAGCCCGCGCGCCTGCCGGTCGGCGATCGCCTCCTGCGCCAGATAGGCGTTGACCGTCGTCGCGCCGACGCCGATCAGCACCGCGAAATAATGCGTGTCGAGGCACTCGGCCGAGCGCACGTTGATGCTGGAAAACGCCCGCAGCCCCTTGTTGACGAGGTGCGTATGGACGCCCGCCGCCGCGAGGATCATGGTGATCCCGGCGCGCGTCGCCGACTGGTTCTCGTCGGTCAGGAACAGCTGGCTCTTGCCCGACCGTACGGCGTTCTCCGCCTCGGCGCGGACTCGCGTGATGGCGGCACGCAAAGCCTCGGCCCCGCCGCCAACCTCGAAGGTGCAGTCGATCACCGCCGCGGTGCTGGCGTAATGCGACCGCAGCAGCTCCCAGCCCTTGTTGGTCAGGATCGGCGAGTCGAGCACCATGACGCCCTCCTGCCGGGCATCGTGGTCGAGGATATTTCCGAAGTTCGAAAACCGCGTCTTCAGGCTCATCACGCGGGTTTCGCGCAAGCTGTCGATCGGCGGGTTGGTGACCTGGCTGAAATTCTGCCGGAAGAAGTGACTCATCATCCGCGGGCTATCCGAGATGACGGCGAGCGGCGTGTCGTCGCCCATGCTGCCCGTCGCTTCCTTGGCATCGTCGACCATCGGCGACAGCAGCAGCTCCATGTCCTCCATGGTCAGCCCGGCGGCGATCTGCCGGTGGCGCAGCGCCTCGCGGTCATAGGCGCGCGGCGGCTCGGGGCGGTCCTTGCCAAGCAGGTCGGCGAAGTTGCGGAAGCCCGCGACCCACTCGGCATAGGGCTGCGCCCCGGCGATGCGGTCCTTGATCTCGCGGTCGGTGTAGAACTGCGGCGCGGCACCCGCTTCGCCGTCGAGGTCGACCGCGATCATCTGCCCCGGCCCGAGGCGGCCCTTCATAATGATCGACGCTTCGGGGACGACGACCATGCCGGCTTCCGAGCCGGTGATCAGCAGATTGTCACTGGTCAGCAGGTAGCGCATCGGGCGCAGCGCGTTGCGGTCCATCCCCGCGAGGCACCAGCGGCCGTCGGTCATCGCCAGCGCCGCGGGGCCGTCCCACGCCTCCATGACGCTGGCGAAGAACGCGTACATGGCGCGGTGGCTCTCGGGCATCGTCGCATCGTGCGACCATGCCTCGGGAATCAGCATCAGCTTCGCCGTCGGCGCGTCTCTCCCGGAGCGCACGAACGCCTCGAACACCGCATCGAGTGCCGCGGTGTCGCTCGCCCCCGCCGGGATCAGCGGCTTGATGTCCTCCGAATGCTCGCCGAACGCCGACGCCGCCATCTTGATCTCGTGGCTTTTCATCCAGTTCTTGTTGCCGCGCACGGTGTTGATCTCGCCGTTGTGCGCGAGGCAGCGGAACGGCTGCGCCAGCCACCATTGCGGAAAGGTGTTGGTCGAATAGCGCTGGTGATAGATCGCAAAGCGCGACACGAAGCGCGCGTCCGCCAGGTCGGGGTAGAACACCGACAGCTCCTCGGCGAGGAACAGCCCCTTGTAGATGATGCTGCGCGACGACAGCGAGCAGATGTAGAAGCCGTTGATCTGCGCCGCTATCACCCGCTTCTCGATCCGCCGCCGGATCAGGAACAGGTCTTTC
>CAXTTR010000440.1:0-2544 GCA_964247215.1 uncultured Sphingomonadaceae bacterium | reverse complement strand
TCGGTCCGCTCCCCGAACGTCGGGGAGTGCGGATGGGCCCGGATCAGCACATGGGTCCGATGTATCCGTTCACGCTCTCGCAGAAGCTGGAACACATAACCGAGGCATCGAGCTGGTACGCTGGCGATGATACGCCTTGGAGCCGTCCGATTGTACCGCTCGAAATGGTAAGCGTCCTGTTCCAGCACGGCATTGCAGACATCGTGTTCGGAGAACGCGGGTCGGCGGTCGGCCTGTTCGCTGATCAAGAAATCCGCCTTGCCGACGGTCCGGTCTTCGTCGATGAAGATTACGACATCGGCCGGGAAGTTGTTGCGTTTAGCGGCAGCCGTCGGACGGACTGCCTGCCACAGCCCGCCGCGCGCTGTGGGTACCCCGCGCCGGTCGAGCTCGCGGGCGATAGCGCGAAGGCTCATGCCCTGGGCGGCCATGCCACCGATCGCGTCGCGCACCGTGCCGGCGAACCGGTCCGCACGGCCTCGGTGGTCGCTGCAGCGCGCTCGCGGGCAAGGGTAGGGTGGGGATTGCGGGTCGCATGGGGATTGTCACAAGCGATAAAGTCGACACGGGCGTCCATGAGGTTGGCGATGAACGCCATGTTGCGGCTAAGTGTAGCGGCTCGCAATGATGCGCGGGCGAAACTGCAATAGGAGGCGTTTTAGGCGCACATTGCGTGAGACGGATCGATGCGGGAAACGCACGCTCGATGAGACGGAAATCACATTCGGTGCGACGAACGTACAATACCCATTCGTGCGCTCACGAACCGTGAAAGAGGGGGTGGAAGGAGAACGGCTTCTCCGCTGCGCGACACGGCTTTAGCAGCCCTTTAAGGCTCGGCTTAATATTTAAGCCCAGTGTCGCACAGCACCGTGACAACGACGGCATTCTTCTTGAGAATGCCGGACGCGAGCAGCTTGGTTGCGGCACATACGTTCGCGGCCGCCGAATAACCGACGTAGACACCCTCCTCGCGCGCAAGGCGTGTGCGCCACAGCTCTGCCTCTTGGTCAGTGACGGCAATGCTGTGGTCCATCAAGGATGGCTCCCAGTGCGGTGGGACCAAGCCGTAGCCTGTTCCCTGTAGAACGTGTTTCGGCTTCGTTACCGGCGCGCCGGCGAGCGGCCGGCAGCCGTCTGGTTCAACCGCGGCGCAGATCACGTTGCGGTTGGCCGATCGAAGGGAGCGCGCGACGCCAATAAAGGTGCAGCCCGAGCCGACAGCGGCAACCCAGGCGTCGACCGGCCCGCCAGCCTGCCCCAAGATTTCAGCCCCCGTCGCCTCGTGCGCGGTAACACCCTCTATCGCGTGGAACTGGTCGACGTAAAATGCCTTACGCGCCACGGCCAGTTCGCGCGCCGTACGGGATGCAGCGTCGATGTCCGTACCCGTGACCTGACCGGGCGCACCATCAACCTGCGGCACCAAGATGACCTCGGCCCCGAGGCCTTCCAGCATGCGGACGCGGGCGGGACTGTTCCCGGCCGACATAGTGACGATCAATGGATGGCCCATCGTGGCGCACGCGACTGCGAGGCCAGCACCCATGTTGCCGCTGGTCATCTCCACGACCGCCATGCCCGCTTGCAGACGACCGTCCTCCCGCGCGGCGAGCAGGATCGCTCGCGCCGCCCGATCTTTCACGCTCCCGCCGGGCTGAAGGAACTCCGCCTTGGCAAGGATGCGGCCAGGCCCCGCGTTGATGCGATCAAGGGCGATCAGGGCTGTGTGGCCGACGGCGTCGAGAGCGGAGGAAAGGATCATGCATTCTTATTTACCGCTTCACCATTGAAGTAACACCTTCCATCGTCCGCGATCAGGAATCGGCGACAGTAACCCGAACGACTGCCGCGGAGTCGATTCCTGCCGTCGTGCCGACGCCGGCACCGCAAGGAAAACGAGCGGTCTTCTGGCGGTCGAGCTGAGCTGATTCCGGCAGCATGAAAATAGCCAGAAAACCCGTTGTGAAAACCAGCGTCATCTTGCACCATGCCGAAAGTCTATTCTGGCGAGGTCGCGTTGCTCATCGGCTATATCCGGGTTTCCAAGTCCGACGGCACGCAGACGCTCGAGCCGCAGCGCGACGCGCTGCTCGCGGCCGGGATCGATCGGTCGCGCATTTACGAGGATATGGCGTCGGGTCGCCATGATGCCAGGCCAGGGCTCATCGCCTGCCTGAAGTCGCTGCAGCCGGGTAATACACTCGTGATCTGGAAGCTCGACCGGCTCGGTCGCGATCTGCGCCACCTCGTCACTACGGCCGAGGATCTGCGGACCCGCGGCATCGGGCTGAAGGTGCTGACCGGTGCCGGGGCCCAGATCGACACGACCACTGCCAATGGCCGGCTCGCCTTTGGCATTTTCGCAGCATTTGCCGAGTTCGAGCGCGAGTTGATTGCCGAGCGCACCCAGGCAGGACTTGCCGCCGCGCGCGCCCGAGGTCGCCTGGGCGGCCGGCCGCGCAAGATGGACCGGGCCACGCTGACTATGGCAATGGCGGCGATGAGCGACCGGACCGCGGTCGCGGCCGATGTCGCCCGACG
>CAXTTR010000439.1:928-2554 GCA_964247215.1 uncultured Sphingomonadaceae bacterium | reverse complement strand
GCCGTTGCGCGAAATCGTCGAGCTGGATGGCGGCAGCCTGCGGCTGGGGGCGCTCGTGACAAACAGCGAGACGGCCTACGACGCCCGCGTCCAGGAACGCTACCCGATGCTGGCGAGCGCCATCCTCGCTGGCGCGAGCCCGCAACTGCGGAACGCCGCGACGAACGGGGGCAACCTGAACCAGCGCACCCGCTGCTACTATTTCTACGACGTTGACACGCCGTGCAACAAGCGCTCGCCAGGCCAGAGTTGCGGCGCCATCGGCGGCTTCGCGCGCATTCACGCCATCCTGGGTGCGAGCAACCAGTGCATCGCTACCCACCCCTCCGACATGTGCGTGGCGCTCGCTGCGCTTGGGGCGACGGTGCAAATGACCGGACCCGACGGCGACCGCTCGATCGACTTCGCGGACTATCCCCGACTGCCCGGAGACGAGCCGTGGCGCGACAACACGTTGCGCCCGGGCGAGATCGTCACCGCGATCGACCTGCCTCCGCAAGGATTTGCGAGCAACTACACCTACCTCAAGCTGCGTGATCGGCGCAGCTACGCCTTTGCGCTGGTATCGGTCGCGGTCGGCCTGAGGATGGACAACGGCAAGATCGCCGAGGCGCGGATCGCGCTGGGCGGCGTGGCGCATAAGCCGTGGCGGCGCCGGGAGGCGGAAGCGCGGCTGATCGGTCGCGCGCCCGACGAAGCGATGTTCAGCGAGGCCGCGCAGGCGCTGCTCGCCGATGCGGTTGGTCAGCCGACCAACGCCTTCAAAATCGAGCTCGGACGTCGCGGCATCGTCCGCGCGCTGAGCCAGGCGGCCGCCGGCACGCCCCAGTCCCAGACCGACAAGCGCATCGCCTAGGAGCATTTCATGAACGCACCTCAGAAAGTCGGCATCGGGACTCCGATCAGCCGTGTGGACGGCGTCGCCAAGGTCACCGGCGAGGCGAAATACGCGGCCGAGTATCGCGTTTCTGACATGCTCTACGGCGTGGCCGTCGTCTCCGCGATCGCCAAGGGCCGGATCGTCTCGATCGACGAGGAAGCCGCGCGCGCGGTGCCGGGCGTGGTGGACATCGTCAGCCACCTGAACCGGCCGAGACATGCTTGGCTCAACCGTAGCTGGAAGGACAAGCTGAAAATTCCCGGAGAGCCGTTCAAGGCGTTTCACGATGACAAGATCATGTTCAACGCGCAGCCGATCGCCGTCGTCGTCGCCGAGACGTTCGAGGCGGCGCGGTTCGCGGCCAGCCTCGTCGAGGTCGCCTACGAGGCCGAGCCGCACAACATCGACTTCGGGACCTCGCTTACCGAGAAATTCTATCCCAAGCCCGGCAGTCGGCGCGACAACTTTCACCCGCCCAAGAACCACGGGATGCCAAGAGCGCCTTCGCCGACGCGCCGATTCAGCATGCGGCCGAGTACCACCATGGCGTCGAGCACCACATGCAGATGGAAATGCACGCCTCCACCGTTCACTGGCACGGCGACGGCACCGTCACGATCTACGACAAGGTCCAAGGATCGATGACCTCCAAGGAGCTCGTCGCAAGCGCGTTCGGGCTCGGAGCCAAGAACGTGCGCGTGGTCAACGCCTTTGTCGGCGGCGGCTTCGGCGGCGCGCTCCGACCC
>CAXTTR010000439.1:0-918 GCA_964247215.1 uncultured Sphingomonadaceae bacterium | reverse complement strand
CGCTCGGTACGCGTGGTGATGACGCGCTCGCAGATGTTCAGCCACGCGCACCGGCCCGAATGCACCTACCAAGTCCGGCTCGGCGCGGACGCGGACGGGAAGCTCGCGGCCGTTCTGGGCGACGCCACCACCTCCACGTCGCGCTTCGAGCAGAACATGGAGGACATCGTCACCTGGGGCATGATCAACTACGCCTGCCCCAACGTGCAAGGCACCTACTCGATCGCGCCGCGCGACACCTACACCTCGGCTGACATGCGCGCACCGGGCGCGGCTACGGGCATGACGATATTCGAGATGGCTATTGACGAGCTCTCCTACAAAGCGGGCGTCGATCCGCTCGCCTTTCGCTTGCTCCACTATTCCGACATCGACAACATGAATCGCACGCCGTTCACCTCGAAAGCGTTGCGCGAGGCCTATGACGAAGGGGCGGAACGGTTCGGCTGGGCGAAGCGCTCGCCCGAGCCGCGCTCCATGAAGGAAGGCCGCGAGCTGATCGGCTGGGGCGTGGCGACCGGCCTGTGGCACGCGAACTTTTCGAAGACATCCGCATCGGCGAAGCTCACCGCGAACGGTCACCTCGAGGTCGCCTCGGCCTCCTCCGACATCGGCACCGGCACTTATACGGTGATGGCCCAGGTCGCGGCGGACACGCTCGGCCTGCCGGTCGAGAGCATCACGGCCAAGCTCGGCGACAGCGATCTTCCGATGGCGCCCGTCGAAGGCGGCTCCTGGGGCGCGGCGTCCACCGGAGCCGCGGTGCAGCTTGCCTGCCAGGCAGTCGCGAAGAAGCTGCTCAAGGCAGCCGACAAGATCGAGGGCCGCCCGCTCGACGGCGTCGGCGTCGAGGACCTCGAGTTCGCCGGCGGCGAGATGATCGTCCGCAGTGACCCCAGCCGACGCTTTGGGTTGATC
>CAXTTR010000438.1:0-2560 GCA_964247215.1 uncultured Sphingomonadaceae bacterium | reverse complement strand
GCATTGAACATCCGCGATTCGTTTGCGGTCGGGATGCGCTGGGTGATCTCGAGAAATGCCATGTCGCCGAAACTGACATGGCCGAGAATGTCGTTCGGCAGGTCGCGGCCGAAAGCGGTGATCGAGTCGGGCGTGCTCCACGCGATATCGGTGCTGATCGAGTGCATCGGCGTCCTCTTTATCTATTGCCAGAACAGCCGCTGGGCGTTGCCGAATAAGAACTTCGACGCCGCATCGGATGCGAGCGCCATGGCACGGACATCGCGGACCACGGTGGCGAGTTCGAGCAATGGGTAATCCGACGCGAACAGCGTCTTGTCACAGCCGCGCACGCCGTGCCACTTGCCGCTCAGAAACTGCATCAGCGCCGGCGGATACGCCTTCGGCGACCACGCTGAGGTGCAGATGTAGAAATGCTCGTGCCGCGCCGCGAGCCGGACCGCCATGTCGGTCCACGGGTCACCAATATGATGCGCGACGATGGTCAGGTCGGGGAACGCCAGCGCGACCTCGTCGAGATGGCGGGGATTGTTCAGCTCCATCGGCCATAGCGGACCCGGCGCGCCGACATAGGTAAACAGCGGCAGCCCCAGTTCGACGCATTTGGCATACGCCGGGTAGAACCAGCGGTCGCTCGGCAGGATACCCCATGGCGACGGCGTAATATGAACCCCGCAGAGCCCGGTCCGGTCGGGAACCTCGTCGAGCAGCCGCGTATTCTGCATCACATCCCAATAGCTCGACCCGCCGAGTTCGGGCGGGATCAGCGATGCGATCCATTTTAGCCGCCCGTTGCTCGCCGCTGCCATCTCCGCGAACTGATTATTTAGTGCTCTGACTGCGTCAGCCGGTGCGGTGTAGTAGATCTTGGTCGCGAGGATGCCCCGCGCAACGCCGGCGGCGTCCATTGCGACAAGCAGATCGGGAATAGCGAGGTAGTCAGTGCCGCCATCCTCGCCGTCGTCGTGGCGGAAGGTGCGCATGACCCGGCGCAGCCGCCGGTCGGCCATCCATTCGACACGGTCCGCACGGACCTCGGTGCTGGACGGAGCGCCGATCCACGGCCCGTGCAGAAACGTGTCGATAATCGGCCCTGGATAGGCGGGCATTTCACTCACCGGGCGCAAACTTTAGCGGGTCGTCGGGGGTGGCGGCGCCCTCTTTCCGACCAAGGCCGATCGATCGCAGCACCGCATTGGTATGCTGCCCAAGATCGGGCGCCGGGCCGGTGCGGAAGGCACGCTTGCCGTTATAAGTGATCGGATGGTCGACGAGGCGATGACCGGCGATATCGGGATGCGGAAATTCGCGGATCAGCTTGAGCGCCGCGACCTGCGGATCGTTGACCACCTGATCGATCGTCTGCAGGCGGGAACAGGGAATGCCGCGCTCGAGCAGCAGCTGTTCCCACACCGCTCCGTCGTCGGTCAGCAGGCGGCTCTCGATCAGCTGGTGCAGCTCGTCACGATGGGCAAGACGGTCGGAGTTGGTGCAGAAGCGCGGATCGCCGATAGCGCTCTCGACGCCGACCGCTTGGCACAGCGAAACGAATAGCGCCTGATTCGGCGCGGCGACGTAGATCACGCCATCGCGCACGGAAAAGTCTTCATAGGGGGCCATGGCACTATGGCGTGTGCCGCTCGCGCCGGGGATGGTGCCGTCGGCGAAATAGCCGGCGGCGAAGTAGGACATCCACGCGACGCCGGTTTCGAGCAAGCTGGTCTGAACCAGCTGCGCCTCGCCGGTCTGGTCGCGCAGTCGCAGCGCCGCGAGAATGCCGATCGCTGCCCAGTGCGCCGAGCCCATATCGATAATCGACGCACCGGCGCGCACCGCCGGCCGGCCTTTCTCGCCAGTGATGCTCATGATTCCCGAATAGGCTTGGATCAGCGCGTCATAGCCGGGCCGATCCCGGTACGGCCCCTCGGCCCCGAAGGCGCTGAGCGAGCAATATACCAGCCGCGGGTTGATCTGGCTCAGGTCCTTAAAACCAAACCCTTTCTTGTCGAGGCTGCCGCCGCGGAAAGACTCGACAACGATGTCGGCCTGGGCGGCAAGGCGACGGATCGCTTCCGCACCGTCGGCGCTATCGATGTCGAGTACGACGCTTTCTTTGTTGCGGTTGGTCGAAAGAAACAGCGAGCTTCGGCCGTTCCACGTCGGTGGCCGCCACTCGCGCGTGTCGTCGCCGACATCGGGACGCTCGATTTTGATTACCCGCGCGCCCAGGTCGCCAAGGATCATCGTGCAGAAGGGTCCGGCAAGGTTTCGGGTCAGGTCGAGAACCAGCAGCCCTTCCAGCGGTGCAGTCATTATCAAGCCCCGGAGACGTTGCGCCTGAGCAACCTAATATGCAGTTCAAACTGTTAGGACAATCGGACAAATCAACAGCACTAATACACATTTCACAACAGTCATGTCGCTCTTTCAATCCCCGTCTCATCTGGTTTACCGATCAATTGTTTCGGATAATTCATTTGAGCGCGTGCTGGCGACCTTTTAGTCGTCGGGGTGAGATGGCTCGCAGACAGCCAAGGTGAGGGTTGCGATGGGACGTGTG
>CAXTTR010000437.1:248-2563 GCA_964247215.1 uncultured Sphingomonadaceae bacterium | reverse complement strand
GCGCCGCCGCGAAGCAGCGCCGGTTGGCGCGCCGCGGCGAACGCCGCAGCCGGGGGAGTGCGTGACCGTCAAGCTCGCCGTCTTCGATTGTGATGGCACCCTCGTCGACAGCCAGGCGAACATCATTGCGGCGATGGCGGATGCGTTCGCGCGCGCCGGGCTGCCCGAGCCCGATCCGCATGCGACGCGGCGCATCGTCGGGCTCAGCCTGACCGAGGCGATGACGGCGATGCTGCCGGGGGGCGATCCGGCGCTGATGGACGAGCTCGCGGAGCATTACCGGGAGGCATTTCACCGGCTGCGCGCGGCTGGAGCCCTTGCGGCGGAACCGCTATACCCCGGCGTTGCCGACGGCCTGGTCGAGCTGAAGGCGCGCGGCTGGGCGCTCGGCGTCGCGACCGGCAAGTCAGACCGCGGGCTGGCGCTGTGCCTCGAACATCACAAGTTGACCGACCTGTTCGTGACGCTGCAGACCGCCGACCGGCACCCGTCAAAGCCGCATCCGGGCATGCTGCACGCGGCGATCGCCGAGGCCGGGGCGGCTGCGGCGGACACGGTGATGATCGGCGATACGGTGTTCGACATCGCGATGGGGAAGAACGCCGGGGCGCGGCCGATCGGTGTCGACTGGGGCTATCACGACGCGCACGAGCTGACCGCGGCGGGGGCCGAGCGGGTCGTAGTGAGCTTCGACGAACTGTTGGCGGCGCTGGGGTAGACACTTGCTTCTGCTCCCCTCCCGTGAAGGCGGAAAGGGAGCAGTAAGTTACTGAACGAGTTTCCTGATGAAACGCTTCTATACCACCGTTACCGCCGCGCCTGAGCCGGGCGGCTACGGTATTTACCTCGACGGCAAGCCGGTCCGCACCCCGGCCCGCGCGCCGCTGCTGGTCCCCACTGAGCCGCTTGCCGCCGCGATCGTGGCCGAATGGGATGCGCAGGCCGACACGATCAAGCCCGCCACCATGCCGCTGACCGGGCTGGCCAACGCCGCCATCGACCGGATCGCGCCTGATCCGGCACACTTTGCTGCCGAGCTGGCGCGCTACGCCGCGACCGAGCTGCTGTGCTACCGCGCTGAAGGTCCGGCCCCGCTGGTGACGCGGCAGGCGGCGGTGTGGGACCCGCTGCTGGCGTGGGCGACGGCGCGCTACGACGTCGCGTTCGCCATTACCATCGGCATCATTCACGTCGCGCAGCCGCCGGCGACGCTGGCCCGGCTCGGCAAGGCCTTTGCGGCGTTCGACCCGTTCCGGCTGGCGGCGCTGCACCCGGTAGTGACGATCTGCGGCTCGGCGGTGATCGGGCTGGCGGTCGCCGAGACGCGCCTCGACGCAGCGCAAGCGTGGGCGGCGGGTCAGCTCGACGAGATCTGGCAGGCCGAGCAATGGGGCGAAGACCCGTTGGCAATCGCCAGCCGCGAAGAGCGCCAGCGTGGGCTGGCAGCGGCGACGGCGATGCTGGAACTGCTGGATCGGGATCGTTGACATCGCAAGGGCCGATTACCGCTTCCCCGCCGCCTTTCATCCGCTAGTCTAGCCGCCATGGCCGACGCCTCCACTCCCGCGATGCCCGGCTGGCAATTCTGGATCGATCGCGGCGGGACATTCACCGACGTGATCGCGCGGACGCCGGGCGGCGCAATCGTCAGTACCAAGCTTCTATCGAACGCGGCGCATTACGACGACGCGGCAATCGCCGGGATCGAGCGGCTCGCCGGGCCCGGCGCGTCGATCGACGCCGTGCGGATGGGGACGACCGTGGCGACCAACGCGCTGCTCGAACGCACCGGCGAGCCGACGGTGCTGGTGATCACGCGCGGCTTTGCCGATGCGCTGCGGATCGGCCATCAGGCACGGCCGCGGCTGTTCGACCGCAAGATCGTGCTGCCCGAGCCGCTATACGGCGCGGTCGTCGAGATCGACGCGCGGATGACAGCCGATGGCGAGGTTCTGCAGCCGCTCGACGAAGCCGCCGCCCGGCGCGACCTTGCCGCCGCGTACGCGCAAGGCTGCCGCGCCGCCGCGATCGTGCTGATGCACGGCTACCGCTTTACCGGACATGAGGCGCGCGTCGCCGCCATCGCGCGCGACGCCGGCTTCGCGCAGGTCTCGGTCGGCCACGAGGTCGCGGCTCTGATCAAGCTGGTGCCGCGCGGCGATACCACCGTCGTCGACGCCTATCTGTCGCCGGTGCTGCGCCGCTATGTCGACCGCGTCGGCGCGGCACTCGGCGACACGCCGCTGCTGTTCATGCAGTCGAGCGGCGGGCTGACCGCGGCACGCGCGTTTCGCGGCAAGGACGCGGTGCTATCG
>CAXTTR010000437.1:0-238 GCA_964247215.1 uncultured Sphingomonadaceae bacterium | reverse complement strand
GTCGGGACCGGCCGGCGGCATCGTCGGCATGGTCAAGACCGCCGCGCTCGCCGGTATCGACCGGCTGATCGGCTTTGACATGGGCGGCACCTCGACCGACGTGTCGCACTATGCGGGAAGCTATGAACGCCGCGGCGAGACGCTGGTCGCGGGCGTGCGCATCGCCGCGCCGATGCTGGCGATCGACACCGTGGCGGCGGGCGGCGGCTCGATCTGCCGCTTCGACGGAGCGCGGCTG
>CAXTTR010000436.1:227-2565 GCA_964247215.1 uncultured Sphingomonadaceae bacterium | reverse complement strand
TGACGTGGTAGTCTCGGGGTGATCAGGTTGAGAATGCGCGCCTCGAAGCCCCGCGCAACGTCGCCCGATCCCGCCGGGACCGCGCCGACCTCGATGACGCAGAACCCCGGCGGTGTGTAGATCGTCGTGTGCCAGCGGTCGATCGGCCCGATAATATTCGCGAGTGCAACGAACTGCGGTGGCGGCTCGCAGCCGCGCATATCGCGATGCGCCCGGACAGCGCCAGCGTCGGCGGTCACTGCAACCGGCGACTCCGTCACCGCGCCGTTGCCGATCGTCTCGGGATGAACGAACGTCTCGTGCGACAGGTCGAGCAGACTATCAAGGAAGCGATAATCGGCGGCGACGTGGTGATATCCTTCCGCCGTCGCCCAGTCGGCATCTTCGAACCAGTGGAAGTCGGGCACTAGCGCCGGGTCGGCGAGCGCGGCGTCGCCCATCCAGATCCAAACGAAGCCGTGGCGCTCGACCGTTGGGAACACCTGTACCTTGGCTGAGCGCGGAACCACAGGCTGACCCGGGATACCGACGCAGGCTCCCGATGGTGCAAAGCGCAGGCCGTGATAACCACACTGGACGACGTCACCGTCGAGATTGCCGAGCGAAAGCGGGACGTAGCGATGCGGGCAGCGATCGTGCATCGCAACACTCTCACCGGCCTCGGTCCGGTACAGGATAACCGCAATTCCGATGAAGCTACGCTTGAACAAAGCGCGGCCGATCTCGCTGCCATAAGCTGCGATCTGCCAGCAGTTGGTCATAAGGCCGGTTCTCCGGCTCGCGTCGGCACGTCGCTAGCTCCCAAGGTTTGTCGGATGTCTGTTGTCAGCCCCGACCTATGCGCACCTTACCGCGAGATTATCGATTATCCAATACTCTATCGATTACGGTGTTTGTTGCGGCGATCTAATGCAACGCAAGCACTGGGTTGCCTACTCGATCGACGCAGGGACCAGGCCCGGTGTTGCCCGCCTCCGGACCGCGAAAGCCGTCGCGGAGCAGGTCGAGCACTCCGCGGATATGCCCCGTCATCATTGCAGCGAGATCATCGCCGCGCCGCTCGAGCGCCGCGTCCATCATGTCACGATGTTCATTGGCGACATTACGCGCCGGCGTGTCGATCAGCTTGTTACGACTGAACCGGCGATAGCGTTCGAAATGGTCGAACAGTTGACCGCGTAGCCGCAGCAGCCATGCCGAGTTAGCGCCGGCGACCAACGCCTCGTGGAACTCGCGGTTGCGATCCTCCCACTCGTCGGCGTCGGGAACTTCGCCGCGGCTCAATTGCTGCTCGATGCGGTCGAGCTGGTAATAAGCCGCGACGACTTGCCCTTCCCAGGCGCGGTCACCAAACTGCGTCGAGCGGCGCAGCGCATCGCTCTCGATCAGCACGCGCAGATCGCACAGCTCCTCCAGCTCGCGTTGACTAACAGTGGCGACACGGAAGCCCTTGAGCGCTTCGATCTGGACCAGTCCCTCGCTCGACAGCCGCGACAATGCTTCGCGCAGCGGCGTCGAGCCGACCCCGTAATAATCGCGCAGCTGCTCGATGCGCAGCTTGGTACCAGGTCGCAGCCGTCCCGACAGGATGTCACGGCGCAGTGCAGTAAAGGCGTGTTCCGACCACGTTCCCGAGCGCTCGTCCGAGCGGATGAATTCGCTTTGGTCATTCATTGCATGGACTTCCGCGTTGTCACGATTTTGCTTTACTCGGCCAAACGAGCAAAGACGAGGGGTGTCCGCCACTAGGAACGTGGCGCGATCTTGAACAGCGCCTCGGCATTGGCATGCGTCACCTTGCGCATTGCGCTGGCGTCGAGCGGTGCAGCACGGATGAAGGTAACCGCCTCGGCGGTCTGCTCGTAGGGATAGTCGATTGCGTACAGCACCCGTTCCGCGCCGAATATGTCGAGACAGAATTGCAGCGGTGGGTCGGTCATCATGCCGCTCGTCGTCAGATAGAAGTTGTCACGGAAATACTCACTCGGCAGCCGGTCGAGCGCCTTCATGCCGAGCGGCTCGAGCCCGCCGCGGCGGACAATGTTAGCATAGCGGTTGTCGAGCCGGCCCAGCCAGAACGGCAGCGCCTCGCCGAGATGGCCGAGCACGATCTGCAGCTTGGGAAACGCGTCGAACACGCCGCCCATCATCATGCGCACGACGTGGAGCGATGTATCCGCCCCGAACCCCCACAACGCGCCCATCATGCCATAGCGCGAATACGGCTCGATCATCGCGTCGGATGGGAACGTCGGGTGCAGGTAGATCGGCGTGTCGAGCGCGACGGCAGCCTCGAAGATCGGCCAGAACTTCGGGTCGTCGAGATACTCACCGTGCG